>JAEWNX010000352.1 GCA_023461135.1 Pseudomonadota bacterium | reverse complement strand
GCTTCGTGGCGGCGGCGTCACTCTCCGGCATTGCCGCGGCCTGGATCGTGTTCGCATCACCGTTGCCCAATTCCTCGCCGAGCGGGGCGCGGATGCTGATCTGGTTCGGGTTGGAGGGCCTGCTCTTCTTGGTCGGCGTGGCGTTCCAGCTTTCCGCCGGCGCTGCGAGTTCAATCCTGGCGCAGCTCGACCCGTTGACGATCGGCGGCGCGTTCATCTTCGCGGCGTTGCTGGTGCGGATCGGCGCGCCGCTTGCGCACGTCTGGATCAAGGACGCGATCGCGCACGCCTCGCCTGTGGGCGCCGCCGCGCTCAGCGTGTTCACGACGATGCTCGGCGTTTACGCGTTGGCGCGCCTCTTTCCGGCACAGCCAATTCTTGCGCCGATCGGCTTGAGCATGGCGGCGATCGGCGCGGCGTTCGCCGTGGCGGAGGACGATCTGCGGCGCGCCGCGGCCAGCGGCCTGACGGCGCAGACCGGCATCTGCGTAATGCTGATCGGCGTTGGCTCGCCGCTCGCGTTGGCTGCTGCGGAAGGGCACGCCTTCACACTGGTGTTCGCTTTCCTCGCACTGCTCCTGTGCCTCGGCGCAGTGCTCGGCCGGCAGGGACACGCGCGCGCGTCCAAACTCGAAGGCGTCGCGCGCATCATGCCGATCACAGCCGCTCTGCTGCTGATCGCCGGGCTCGCGGTGGCGGGGGCGCCTGGTTTGGCGACGTACATCACCACGGCGATTGCGCTCGAGGCTTCGACGCAATGGCTGAACGAAGCGCCGTGGGTGATCACGACCGCCGTGTCGGCGGCGTTGCTAATCGCGCTGATGTTGCGTCCGGCGTTGCAGATCTACCGCGCGCCGCCGGGCGCGGCCCAACGTAACGAAGCGCCATTTCCAATGCTGCTGGCGATGGCGTTGACGACATTCTTCTGCCTGTCGATCGGCGTCGCGCCGGCGTGGCTCTATGGTCTGTTGCCAACGCAACTGGCCTTCCGCCCGTATGAGATCGAACGCACCGCGCCGCAACTCGAACTGCTTGGCGCCGCGGCCGCCGCTTATCTGGTGCTGCGCGCGTTGAAGGTCACGGCGCCAGAGCGGACGTTACGCTTGCTGGATATCGATGCGATCTATCGCGGCCCCGCGGCGGGGGCCGGGCGATGGATTGGCGTCGTGCTGCTGCGCGTTTACGGCGCGTGGCGCACACAATGGGATCATTTGTTACGGGCCGCCGGCGCCGGCGTGGGGCGCATGATCCGGCTCTGCGATCGCCCCTACCGGGCCAGCGCCTGGAGTGCGGCACAATTCGCGGCGATCGCCGCCGCTATCGCAATAGCATTGCTTTGGCAGCGCATGTGACGGGTAAGTCAACGCGAAACAATATTTTCAGGCCAAAGGAAAGACGCGGTAAAGTTTCATCTAATATTTGAGTGCGCGGCGGTCTTGCGTTATTCTGCACTGGTTCTATACCGCCGCGACCTTGATTTCCCTTTGAGAGCACGCCGAAATGGACGCGAAGCAAGACTTGGTGGAGATGGCGGCTGACATCGTGTCGGCCTATGTGTCCGCCAATTCCGTTGCCGCGCAGGACGTTCCGGCGCTCATTCGGACGGTGCATGCGGCGCTGAAGGAGGTCTCCGGCACGGGCCCCGCGGCCGCCGAGCACGCCCAGGAGCCGGCGGTGGCGATCAAGAAATCGGTGACCCCCGATTTTATCATCTGCCTGGAAGACGGTAAGAAATTCAAATCCTTGAAGCGCCATCTGCGAACCCGGTACGGCATGACGCCGGACGAGTACCGGGTCAAATGGGGCCTGCCGCACGACTATCCGATGGTGGCCCCCAATTACGCCAAGGAGCGCTCCAACCTGGCCAAGCGCATGGGCCTGGGCCATAGCCGCCGCCTCGAATAGCGGAAAATAATCCTAGGAAATCTATCCTACAGTTCTTAAGCGCGGTTATCCTTTCGACGGGCCGGCATGGGCCGGGTTCGTTGGAGGGTGCTTGCTAATGGATGTTCTGGAATTGCAGGCGCGCGACCGGGCGGCGGCGCGGCTGGCGGCGGATGTCGCGAGCTACGCGCTTGGCGTGCCGGTGGAGGCAATCCTCGACCTGCGCCGGGGCGCGACGGAGGCCGCGTTCGCGCGGCAGATTGCGGCGTATCTCTGTCATGTGGGCTTCGAGATGAGCTTGGCGCGGATCGCCACCGCGTTCGGCCGGGACCGTTCCACGATCGCGCATGCGTGCCACATCATCGAAGACAGGCGCGAAGACGCCCAGTTCGATCTTTGGATCAGCGGGCTTGAAGCGATGCTGCGGCAAACGCCGCCGGCGCAGTGGCGCCCGCGCGAGGCGTCATGAGCGCGCGGTCGGTGATGCGCGCGCTCGAACGCCTTTCGGCGCACGGATGCGTGCTCGCGCCGGACCGCAATGGCGGTTTCGGCGTGTTCGCGAACGGCGACCGCAGACGCAGACCGGCGGTGCGCTTGAGCCGCGCCGAGGTGCGCGAGCTTGCTTCCTCTGGCGCGATCGAAACGGCGGGCGAAGGCGCGTACATGCTGAGCGCAGCGGGCCACGCGCGCGTGGCGCGCGAATGCTCGGCGCCGGACGAGGCGTATGCTGCGCAGCATCGGCCCATCGTCGACCGGCCCGTGGTGGATGGCGATGGCGACGTGCGCCTTGCGCGCGGATACGATGCAGATCGCTTGCTGCGGCGTTTGTCGTTGCTGCGCGACAGCGATGGACGCGCCTGGCTCGACCGCGCGGAATTGGCCGCCGCTGCGCGGCTCAAGGCGGATTGGGAGCGCAGCGAAATCGGCACGGTGCGCGGCTCGGATTGGAGCGCGCCGCCAAAGGGAGCGGCCGCGCGCGGCGGCGGGATGGATGGCGCGCTCGCCGCGCATTGCGATACGCGCCGACGGGTGAGCGATGCGCTGGCCAAGCTTGCGCCGCCGCTGCGGGCTGTCGTCGAGCGCGTGTGCCTGCGTGAGGACGGGCTGGAAGCCCTGGAGCGCGCGGAAGCGTGGCCGGCGCGCTCAGGCAAGCTCGCGCTGAAGCTGGCGTTGGCGCAGCTCGCGGCGGATTATGGGAGTAAGGCGCCGGGGCAATGAGGACGGCGGGGCTTACTGCCCCTGCGCGGCCCGCGCTTCCGACTGCATGCGGCCGATCATGGAGAAGAGGCCGTTGGAACGCTGCTGGGTGAGGGCCTCCTTCAGCCCCAGCCGGTCGAACATCGCGCGCGGATCGACCGAGAGTATCTCTTCGGGCGTGCGGCCGGAAAAGACGCGCATCAGCATGGCGATCTCGCCGCGCACGAGGTGCGCGTCCGAATCGCCGCGAAAATAGAGCTTTTCCGGCGCTTCGGGGCGGCGCTCGGAGACGAGCCAAACCTGGCTCGCGCAGCCGCGCACGCGGTTGGCCTCGCTGCGTTCTTCGTCGAGCAAGGGCTCGAGCTGGCGGCCGAGTTCGATCACGTAGGCGATGCGCTCCTCCCAGTCGGGGAGGACATCGAATTCCTCGCTCAAGTCTTCGATCGCCTCATCGGGGCCGCTCATGCCTAGCACATGCGCTTTTGCGCGGCCTCAAACAAGAAGCGCGGACCCGGGGGCCCGCGCTTCAATTGTCCCTCGCGTGAGCGTGGATCAGTCGCGGCCTCGGCCGCCGCTGGTGATCGGCGTCATCGCGGCTGCCGCGTCCGGCGTCGCTACAGCGCCGATGCACGTGCCGATGTCCCGCAGGCCGTGCTGGCCGAGGCAGAACGCGTTTTCATAGCGGAAGCGCGCGGCCGACATGCATTGATAGAGCTGCAGTTGAGCCATCTCGAAGCAATCGCGCGAACGCGGGTCGGCGATGAGACGGCTGACCGCGCTTTGGTTCGCATCGACCGCGTCCAGCGCTTGCAGCGCGGCGACCGCAGTCATGCGGTCCAGCGCTTCGCCGCGCGTGTGGTTGACGCGGAACGCGCCGGCAGGGGCGGCGACCTCCACCACCTCCGTTCCGCCGCGCACGGCGTCCCAGAAGCGGCGGCCGCCATAAGCGTTCGGATCGCTGCCTGGTTGCACGCTAAGGGCGGCGACCGTCAGGCGCGGCGCCCAGGTCGCGGGCACAGCGTCGTCCGGCGCGCCTTCGCGGCCGAGCGAGCGCACGCGCTGCACGCGTGCGGCCTGTTGCGGAGCGACCGTGTTGGCCCAGCGCTGACGCTGCAGCGAGTAGGCTAGTTCCTGGTAGCGGTCCGCGACGGCGACGATGCGCGCCGCATCGGCGTTGGCGGAGTCCAGGAGGAGACGGGTTGCTTCCTGGCCGCCGCGCAGACCGCGCGAATAGGATGGATCGACCGTAACCGCCCAGATCACCGCGTCGCGGCCGTAATAATTGGCGGCGTCGCGCACGCCTTGCACGAAGGCGGGCGATTGGGAGGCGATCGACGAGCCGTACGCCACCCAACCGCGCGTGAGTTCATCGCGGTTGTGGCGGGCGACACGGTCGAGCGCGTGCTCTAGATCGTCGGCCGTGCGCATGGTGCCGGCGCGCAATTCGGAGACATCGTTCTGGTACGCAGCGTAGGCGGTGACCGCCGTCTGCAGGTTGCCGTCGGCAGCTTCGGCGGCGGGCGTGGTTTGAGCGTTGGCGACGCCGAAGAGGGCGACTGCCGCGGTGGTGGTCCAGACCGCAAGGCTACGCATCAGCTCTACTCCCCTGATCTTGAATGGCGAGTCCGCTTCCGACAAAGACTCGGACGCGTATCGTCCCCCTCAGCACGTTAAGAAGTCTTTTACTCGCGGGCCGGTTCGCAGTGTCAACACAAAGGGCAGTAACGCGACCTGCAAATGCAGCGCCACGCGCGCTGGGGTTAACGCTTGCGTGCTGGTTTTGGCTGGCGGCTGTGGCGATAGCCGGTCTCTTGGCGTGGCTGAATGGCGGCGAACGCAGCGCTGTTGCAGGCGCCAGCGCGCTCGCGATGGCCCCGGCGCTGGCTGGATTCATCCTGGTTCCGCAACTGGGACGAAAAGCTGTGGACTTGGGATGGCTCGCGGCATGGTTACTCACGGGCATCGGGCTCGCGGCGGGTTCTGGGGGCGCGCTCTCGCCGCTTGCGGTGCTGTTTGCGGTTCCCCCGGCGTTGGCGTTGGCGCTCGGACGACGCTGGGCGCCGGAGGCCGGCGCGGCCGGCGTCATGGTATACGCGGCCGCGGCGGTGTTCGCGCTCGGGCTGCCGGACCTTGGGCTCGATCCTTTTCCACAGGTGCTGGCGGTCGCCGCGCTCGCCTTCGCGGCGGGGCTCATGGCGCTGGGGCAAGGCGCCGGCGGGCGCGCGCAGGCGATGGGCGAGCGCATTGCGGAAGTCTCGCACGAACTGCGGACGCCCCTGACGCACATCCTGGGCTTCTCGGAAATGATCGAGCGGCAGATCTTCGGCGAGATCGGCGCGCGCTACGTGGAGTACGCCGGGCTCATTCGCAGGAGCGGGACGCATCTGCTGGGTTTGGTGAACGATCTGCTCGATCTCTCGAAGATCGACGCGGGGCGCTATGATCTTGTGCTGGAGGAGTTCGACATCGGCGCGGCTGTGGAGGACGTGGTGCGCCTGTCCATGGACGCGGCGCAGAAGAAACAGATCGCGCTTGGCATGGTGACGCCACAGCCAGCGCTGACGGTGCGCGCCGACGAACGCGCGGTGAAGCGCATCCTGATCAACACCATCAGCAACGCGCTGAAGTTCACGCCCGAAGGCGGGCGCGTGATGGTGACGGCGCAAGCGCGCGAGGGCGTGCTGGTGCTGGAGACGATCGACAGCGGGCCGGGCATTCCTGAGGACGAGCGCGAAAAGCTGGCCCAACCGTACGAGCGCGGCGCCGGCGG
>JAEWNX010000351.1 GCA_023461135.1 Pseudomonadota bacterium | reverse complement strand
ACCCCGGACCGGCGGCGAGACAAGCCCGTTTTGTCCAAGCGCCGTGGGGAGCCTTGCGCCGATGACCGCTGTGTCGATGACGATGCCGATCCTGATCGTGGACGATTACAACACGATGATCCGCATCCTGCGCAATCTGCTCCGCCAGCTCGGTTTCACCAATATCGACGAAGCCAATGACGGCGCGGCGGCGCTCGCCAAGATGCGGGCCAAGGACTACGCCCTCGTCATCTCCGACTCGAACATGGCGCCGATGTCGGGGCTCGAACTGCTGGCGCAAGTCCGCGCCGACGAACGCACGTCGCAGACGCCGTTCCTGATGGTCGCCAACGACGCTGACGACGGCGACGCCGCGGGCGCATCGAGCACAATCATGAAGCCCTTCACGGCGCAATCGCTGAAGGCCAAGCTCGTGCCGGTGATCGGCGCGTTTTAGCGTCCCTGCGCCGTGCGTGCGGCGCGGAATTCGCTGGTCTCATTCCATTGCGGCCAGGAATCGCCGTCGGCGACGCCGCGGCCGACGGAGTAGAGCAGACGCAAATCCTGCTCAGCGCCGGTGAGATCCCAATCCGGCTGAATTTCGTCGTCCGGCTTGTGATAGCGGTTGGCGATGTACGCCTCCGAGAGCTGACGCGAACGTTCCGGGCCGCCGGTGACGAGATCGTTGCCGCCGCCTGCGTAGAGCACCGGCACACCTGTACGGGCGAGATTGAAATGGTCCGAACGGTAGAAGCTGCCGCGTTCGGGATAGGCTTCGGGCGAGACGCGGCGGTCTTGCGCGTGCGCTGCCTCGTCCAACCGATCCTGCAGATCGTTCTGGCCGAAGCCGACGATCGTCACATCGTAAGCGGGGCCGACAACCGAAAGCCCATCCATGTTGATCATCGCCGCAGTGTCGCGCGGCGCGAACACCGGGTTCTCGGCATAATATTGTGAACCGAGCAGGCCGGATTCTTCCGCGGTGAACGCGATGAACGCGACGCTGCGTTGAGTCCGGCCGTCGGCGCGATATTGCCGCGCCAGTTCGATGAGGCCGGCCACGCCCGTCGCGTTGTCGAGCGCGCCGTTGCAGATGTCATCGCCATCGACTGGCGTGCAGCGGCCGAGATGATCCCAGTGCGCGCCGTAGAGGACCGCCTCGTTTGGCCGATCGCGGCCTGGGATGACGCCAATCACGTTGCGCGACATGTTTGTCTCGATGCGGGTCTCCAGCGCAATCGAGGCGCGCTGGTTGAGCGAGATGGGCGTAAAGCCGCGGTTCTGCGCGCGGCGGCGCTCAGCGTCGAAATCGAGACCCGCGCGCTGGAAAAGATCGCGCGCAACCTGGTTGGTGATCCAGCCCTCGACGGAGATTCGCCCCGCGCCGTGATCGGCGCGCGCAAGATCGTGCTGCGGCCCGGTCCAGGAGGAGTTGACGACCGCCCACGGATACGCAGCGGCGGCGTCTTCGTGGATGATCAATGCGCCCGCGGCGCCGCGGCGCGCGGCTTCTTCGTATTTGTAGGTCCAGCGTCCGTAATAGGTCATGCGGCGCCCGCCGAAACCGCGATCGTCGCCGGTGTCGAAGTCGGGGTCGTTGATCAGGAAGACGACGATCTTGCCGCGCACGTCGACATCGCCCCAATCGTCCCAGTTGTTCTCGGGCGCCGTCACGCCGTAACCGACGAACACCAATTCCGCGTTCTCCAGCGAAAGGTGCGGCTGATCCTGGCGCTTCGTCCAGGCGACGAAATCGGTCCCGTACGCATAATTGTTGTCGCCGATGCGCAGCGTGGGATTGTTCGTCACTTCGGCCGTCGCCAGCGGCACATCCTGCACCCAGGCGCCATTGACGCCCGGCTGCAGGCCCGCGGCCTGGAATTGCTGCGTGATGTATTGGATCGTGAGTTCTTCGCCGCGCGTGCCGGGCGAACGGCCCTCGAATTCATCGGAGGAGAGCGCCTCGATGTGTGGCATGAGCGCCGCCGGCGTCAGCGGCGCGTGCGTGTCTCCTGCGGTAGTTGCGCACGCGCCCAGCAGCGCAGCCGCACCGATCCAACCCAGCTTCATTTCGCGTCTCCCAAACCTTCGGTTCGTGATAGCGCGAAGAGACGAGGGATCAACCTCAAATGGACGTCTGGCCGCCGTCGATCACAAAGGTCTGACCCGTGGTGAAAGCGCCGGCTTTTGACGCAAGAAACACCGCCATGCCGGCGATCTCATCGGGCTGGCCGATGCGCTTTAGGCACGAATGCTCGGTGTAGGTTTTGAGGATTTGCGGATTATCCCACAGCGCCTTGGCGAAATCGGTTTGGATGAGGCCGGGCGCGATGGTGTTGACGCGAACATTGTCGCCGCCGAATTCGAGCGCGAGGTTGCGCGCGAGCTGCATGTCGGCGGATTTCGAGATCGCGTAGGCGCCGAGCACGGCTGAGCCTTTGAGGCCGCCGATGGAGGAGATGATCATGATCGAGCCGTCCTTGCGGTCGCGCATGGCGGGGGCGACCATCTGGATCAGCCAGTGATTGGAGACGATGTTGTTCTGCAGGATCTTCGTGAACTGTTCGTCGGCCATCCCGCCCATAGGGCCGAAATAGGGGTTGGACGCTGCGTTGCAGACGAGGATGTCGATCTTGCCGAACGCGCGCTCCGTTTCGCTGACGAGCTGCTGCAGCGCTTCCTTGACGGCGATGTTGCAGGGGATGGCGATGGCGGCTTTGCGGCCGACCGCATCGTTGATCTCGGCGGCGGCGGCTTCGCAGGCGTCGGCCTTGCGCGAGGAGATGACGACATTGGCGCCGTGTTCGGCGAGCCGGTGCGCGATGGCCTTGCCTATGCCGCGCGAGGAGCCGGTAATGATGGCGCTCTTGCCGCTCAAGTCGAACAAATTGGCCATCGCCGCGCTCCTTGCTATGGGTCCGCCAGTTTAGGCGCGGGCGCGCCGGGCGGTCTAGGCTGACGTGGGAGGAAGCATGAAGCGGTGGCTGGCCTTGGGGATCGTGCTGGCGCTGGCGGCGTGCCAGCCGCCCGATCCGCTGGCGCAGGATCGCACCACGTGCGCCGATGCGGATGCGGCGGTGGAGGTGCGCGTGGCGGCGTGCTCGCGACTGATCGAGAGCGGCGAAGGCGACGATGCGGCGCGCGCCGAGTGGCAAGCGCTGCGGGGCGACGCGTATCATGCCGCAGACGAAGTCACGCCGGCGCTACGCGCTTATGAAGCGGCGCTGCGGCTGGATGAAGCTAACGCGCGTGCGCTGGAGGGGCGTGCGGGGATCCTGTTGGCGAGCGGCCAGCTTGATGCAGCAGAGCCGCTGGTGGATCGGCTGATCGAGGCGGGAAGCCCGTCGGCGACGGTGTTGCGCATCAAGGGCGACATTGAGTTACAGCGCGGCGCGTACACGGAGGCGATTGAGCACTTCGACGATGCGATCAGTGCGGATGGCCGCATGGCTCTGGCG
>JAEWNX010000350.1 GCA_023461135.1 Pseudomonadota bacterium | reverse complement strand
TCCTGAGCCCGTGCGGCCTACTTCGACGTAGACGTCGCGCGTGAGGTAGACGCCGCCAGCGACGAGGAAGCCGCCTGTCTCGTCCTGGCGCACGTTGAAGCGGTCGAGACCCGCCGCGGCGCGCGCCGCATCGACGAGATTGAGCGAGGCGCGCCCCGTGAGCGCGGCCAAGCTCGCCGCGAGCTGCGCCGCTTCCAGCGGCGAGAGATCTTCCACCGAACGGCCGAACAGCACTTGCGGCAGGATTTCGTCTTCCGGGAGCGGGGGATCGCTGGTGAAGGTGATCTCCGGGTCGCGCGCCGTGCCGGTGAGACGGAGATACGCCGTGAGGTCGGCCGTGTCGCGTATCGCGGTGAGGTCGATGCGCGCATCGAGCGGGTCGCCGGCGAAGACGATGCGCGCTTCGTCGATTTCGAATGGCTGGCCCGATAACGCGAGTGTGCCGCGGACAATGCGCGCGCTGCCGAGGATGCGCGGATCGGCGGCCGTGCCCTGCAAGCGCAGATCGAGCGACCATTCGGCGTCGATGCCGCGTCCGCGCGTGAACACGCGATCCTCGGCGCGGATCGCGACGTTCAGCTCAGTGCTTCGGTTCCCGCGCGGCGCCTCGTCCTCCTCCTCGTCTTCGTCCCATTCGCCGGGGCGATTGATCTCGATCACTTCCATGGTTGGGATGCCGGCTTCGGGGTTGGAGGCGATGTCGAGGTTGGCTTCGACGATATTGAGTTCGCCGGTGAGCGTGGAGTGCAAGCCCTCCCACTGCAGCGTGAGTTCGCCCGACGCTGTCGCGTTCGCGTCGGGCCTGTCGGCGATGCGCATCTGATCGACCGTGACGGCGATGCGGCCTTGGCGCTGGTTGGCGCTGCCGCCGGTTGCGGTGAGACGTCCGCCGCGTGGGCCGGAGGCCGTGAAGTTTTCGATCGACACACCGCGGTCGTCGATGGCGATGCGCGCATCGAGATCGAGGAGCGTGACGCCCGTGAGCTTGTCCTCGAAGCGCCCGTCGACGATCTCGACGTGTCCCGCGCCTGAGAGGTACCCTGCGCCGAACGAAAGCTCCCCTTCGCCATCGAGCTGGCCTTCGAGCGATTGATCCTGCAGCCGCGCCGCCGCCCACAATGTTTGCGCAGGTCCGTGCATCGACCAAGTCGCGCGGCCGCGCCGCTCCGGCGCCAGCGCGATGCGGATCGGCTCAGCACTCGTGGTGACAGGCGCGTCCGCTTCGAAGTGTGCGACGAGACCGTCGCTCGATGTCGCGTCCACCGTTGCGCGCAGGCGCGACGGGTCGAGATCGCCGACAAGGCGCATGTCCAGCGTGCCGCGCTGGCGGCCCGCGAACCGCGCATCGGTCACAGTGAGATCGGCGCCGCCGGAGAGGCCGCCGCCGGTGTTGGCGAGCGTCAGGCGCCCATCGATGTCGCCAGTGGCGCGCTCGCCCCAGATCGCGGCCAACGGCGCCATCGGAGCGTTTTCGACTTGAGCAGCGCCGGAGAGCGCGCGGCCGCGCTCGCGCCATTGCGCTTGCAGAACGCCGTCGCCCAGCGCGACGTTGAGCGCTGCTTGTGATGCGCCGTCACGCCATGTCGCGGTCATCGGAGCGCGTGTGAACACCGGCGTGCTGGCGAGTTCGCCGCGGCCCTCGATGCGCACCGTGGTGTCGCCCGTCGTATCCAGGAGGCCGGTGCCGGTGAAATCGAGCGGCGCTCGGCCCAGGCGGCCGCGCATGTCGAATGTCATGGCGATGGCGTCGAACGGGCCCTCGGCGCGGAGCGTCGCGGCGCGCACGCGCAGCTCGCCGCTGCGCGCGTCCATGATCCGGGCGCTCACGGCGATGCGTTGCGGCGTGAGGCCGACATCGGCGACCAGACGTCCGCGCGTTCCCGGCGCCAGGCCATCGATGGCGCCGGTGACATCGAGATCGGCGGTGACACCGGCGGACGCGAACGTCGCGTTGCCCTGCGCGGCAAGCGCGCCCCATTGCGCGTCGAGATCGGTGAGCGTCAGCGCGCGCTCGGTGACGCCGACATTGGCCGAGGCGTTGAGGGGCTGGCCGGAAGCGACGCCTTGTGCGGCGGCGCGCCCCGCATAGCCGTTTCCGCTCGGCGCCAGAGTAAAGTCGATCACGGGCTGGCTCACCACAACGTCGCCGGCGGCGAAGCTGGAGAGCATGGCGTTGGCGCTGAGCGTGGGACGGGCGAGGCGGCCGGTGAGACGGCCCGTTGCATCGATGGCGCCGCTGATCTCGGCGCCGCCAAGCGTGATCGGGCCCGTGGCGCTCGCTTCCAACGACAGGTCGGCTTGGCCGCCCACGATGCGACCGAGCGCGCCGGCGCGCAGGCGCGCGCCATCGAGTTGCGCGTGCTCGACTGTGAAAGCGCGATTTTCGTAGCGGAGGCGCGCGTTCAGCCGAGGCGCAGCGCCGAGCAATTGCGCGACGATTGCAGGCTCGCCGCCGACGCGTGCGCCAGCGCCATCGGCTGTGATGATCCAGGCGCGGTCATCGGTGTTGGTAGGCTGAGACACGGCGCGCCAACGGCCGGCAGCTTGGCCGCTGAGGTCGCCGGTCAGCGCTTGCAAGCGAGTCACGCGCCACTCGCCGGCGAACTCGCCGTCGCCGCCGCGATACCACCCTTGCGCTCCGCCTCGGACAGCGTCGCCGGCGATTTGCGCTTGATCCAGCGTGAAGCGGCGGGCTTCGCGATCGTAGGCGAGCTCTGTCTGCAAGCGTGCATTGGTGAAAAGCGGTGAGGCGTCCGCGGGCGCGCGCAGATCGCCGGTGAGGGTGAAGCGGCGTTCGGTAAGCGCGGCCTGGACCGGCCCGGTAAAGCGCGTGCGCTGGCCAAACACGTTGACGCCGTGCGCATCCAGCGTCCCTTGAATCGCCGTTGTCCCGCGGGCGCGGCGCACCTCGCCCTCAAGCCGAGCCGCGCCAAGGTCGAACGGCGATTCGCGCGCGATGTCCGAGAGCCGCGTCGTGGTCGCGACGATGCGGGCCGGACCTTCGAGTTCACGCTCTTCGTTCAGCTCGCCAGCGAGGTCGATGGCGAGGAACGGGGTTTCGGCATGGGCTTCGAACGCGCCGACGCGCGCCCCGCTCGCGGCCAGAGTTGCGCTGGGGCCGATGCGCCGCGCCAAGGTTGCGAGCGCGGGGAGCCCGCCCAGTTGTCCTTGCGCGTTTGTCGACCACCGCTCGGCTGTCCATGACGCCGTCCCGCTCAGGAGTTGGGTTTCGCCGGTGGCCGCGTTGAACACGGCCGATCCGTTCTGCGCATCGCCTTGCCCTTGCGCCGTGGCGACAAAGCCAGCGTCGCCAACGCCGAGCAAGCGCGCGATGACGCCGCCGGACGCGCTCGCGACATCGACGTTGAGCGCATGATCTTCATCGGGACGATAAACGGCGATCAGGCGGTCAGCGTCGGAATCGATGCGTCGCAGCGCTGCGTCGAGCCTCAGCAGCTCGCGGTCGCGATAATCGAGTGCAAGGTCGGCGGTGAACTCCGCTGCCTGGCCGAGGGCGGCTTCGTCCAGGATGATGCGGTCGACGTGGAGGTCGGCAATGCGCACGTCGAAGTGGACACCGCTCGATGGGCGGCGTTCGAGCAGCGTCGGCCGGCGCGAAATGACAATGCGCTCGGCGCGCGCCGCATCGAGGCGCACCGCGCCGAACGGCAGATCCTGCGGACGCCAATCGAGGGCGACATCGTAGGCCTCGATCCAGACACCTTCTTCGTCGGAGATGGCGATGCGATTGGCGCGAAGGTCGCCTAGCCAGCCGCCGCTCACGCCGTCGATCTCAATGCGGCCAAGACGCCACACGCGCACGCCGTCGCCGGCGGTGTCGACGATCCAGCCGGCCGCCGGTCCGAGCGCCACATAGACGCCGCCTGTGAGAAGCGCGCCTCCTGCTGCTGCGGCGATCCATCGCCGACGGCGGTTTTTGACGGCCACAGCCATCAGAACGCCTGTCCGAGACTGATGTAGAGCGCGTAGTCGGCGCCGGCCTCCTCCGGATCGAGCGGGACGGCGACATCGAAGCGCAGCGGTGCAAAGCCAAGATCGTAACGCACGCCCGCGCCGACGCCCACGCGCAGGTCCCCAGCCTCGCTCCAATCGTCGAACGCGTTGCCGCCATCGACAAAAGCCGCCGCGCCCCAGCGTTCGTTGAAGCGATAACGAGCTTCGAGCGAGGCCTCGAGCAGACCCTGGCCGCCCGGCGTCAGGCCAAGTGCGTCGCGCTCGCGCGGATAAATGGAATTGTATCCGTATCCGCGCACCGACCCCCCGCCGCCGGAGTAGAAGCGCTGGTTGGGCGGCACGTCGTCTGGATCGCCGGCGACGGCTTCAAGCCAGCCTGCGCGAAGGCGCGCGGCGATGGTGAGCCGGTCGTTCTCCCCGAAGGACTCGTAAACGCGGCCATCGGCGATGCCGCGCACGAATCCAAGCGTCTCGTCCCCAGTGGACACGGATGGCTCGATACGCAGCTCGACGATCGAGCCGTCGCGCGCATCTAGCCGCTGGTCCGTCGTGTCGTTCCGCACCGCGGCGAAGCCGGACAACACGACGGCGTCGCGGATGCTGCCTGTAGTTTCGTCATACTGGTCGGCGGAGAGGCGCAAGCCGTAGCTCGTGCCAAGCTGCAGACGCGGCGACGCGTCGACCGATCCGTAGATGGCGACGCCCTGGCGTGTGTACGCGTCGAGATCCTCACGCTCAATCGCAGCACCGATGTTCAGCGTGTGGCCGAGACGAATCGCATGCGGCCGCGCCCAGTTGGCGCTCACGCCCTGCTGCAGCTCCGCGAACGTAACGCCGACGGTGAGAGAGTCGGCGCGGCGCGTAAAGTTGCGGCGCGTCCATTCGGCCTCGACGCCGAGCCCCTCAGTGGTCGAATAGCTAACGCCTACTTCATACGCATTGCGGCGCGCAGGTTCGACGTCGATGATCACGTCGCGCGCGCCGTCCGGGTTCACCGGACCGAGCCGCGTTGCAGCGACAGAGACGGCGCCGGTGGACGTAAGATCGCGGCGAAGACGCGACAGTGCGTCCGGCGTATAGATATCGCCTTCATCCCAGTTACGCAGGCTGGCGATGTAGCTGGGGCGGAAGAGCGTCGCTGGTTCAGCGCGAACGGCGCCGAGTCTCGCGCGTTCTCCAGGCGCGACGCGAAACTCCGTGCTGACGCGGTTGGTCGCATGATCCACCACGACGCGGCGCTCGCCGATCGCGGCGTCCGCATAGCCGGCGCGCTGCAGTGCGGCGAGTGCGCCGGCTTCCGCGGTGAGCTCGACTTCAGTACGGGCGGGCGCATCGGCGCTCACGGCGGCGATCGCCTGGTTCACGGCGAGCGCGGATTCCGCGTCCGGCGCGGCGCCAGCAAACTCAATCTGCGGCGGCTCGAAACTGAAGCGTGCGCCGGGTTCGATGAGGATGCGGGCTTCAGCCGGCTCTTCGCGCGCTTCAGTCGTGACGTTTGCGGCATAATAGCCTTCAGAACGCAGCCAGATGAGCGCACGTGCCGCAGCTTCCTCAGCAATGCGTTCGGCATCGAACAGACTTGCCGGACGGTCGCGGTCTGGCAGCAGATCGGCAATCGCCTCACGCATCTCCTCATCGCCGCCGTCGATGACGACAGGCGAGTCTGCCGACGCAGTGGTCGGCGCGGCCGTGAGGCCGAGCGCCGCGACGAAGGCGGCGGGAACGATCGGTAGGGCGCGCATCGCGAGTCTTAAGAGCCTGACCGGCAAGGCTCGCGCCGCTCTGGTTAACGCTTCATCAACCATCTGCGCAGGGGTCCGCACCCCGCGCGCCCGGCTCCTAACTAATGCGTGAGGATTGCGAGTAAAGCGCCCGCCTCAGCCCCATGGGGCGCGGCGACGGTCGCCCATGGGCCCGGGAGCGCAAAGGCATCGCCCTCGACGTCTAAAGCTTAATGTGCGTTCCGCGCGCGCCGCTGGGGAAGCGGCTTCACCCGCGCTTCGCTCTACGCAAAGGTGCCCGGCTCTCGACGCGGAGAAAACAATGCGTGCGCTCGCGATCTTTGCCGCTTTGGCGCTTGTCACCGCGCCCGTCCTCGTTGCGCCGACCGCGGCGTACGCGGATGGCATCGAGCGTCCGCGTCAACGTCCGCGTCCGCGTCCGCGGCGGCCAACCCCGCCGCCGCCAACGCCCGCCCCGCCGGTTATTATAGAGGAAGGGCCGGAGACCGTGACTCTGTCCGACTCGTTCTTTGCTGGCGGCGGCGGCGTGGGCGCCGACGTCGGGGGCGGTTCCTATTCGAGCAGCACGGTTATAATTCGCGGCGGGTCGGCGCATGCGTCAGCCTTCGCGTTCGCCTCGGCGCGCGCCAGTGCGGGCGTGGGCGGTCATTTCGGCGGCCGCAGGGGCGGGCACGGGAAAGGCCACGGCTGCGGCTGCCGCTAGGTAACCAAACCACAACAACGTGAGGCGCAAGCATTTGCCGGCCTCGGGGAATGAGCGTAAACGCGCGCGCCGGGGAGAGGGCCCACGGCCCGTAAGGGGATTTCGATCATGGCGCAGGCTCCGGCCGCGGCGCCTCAGCCCAGCTC
>JAEWNX010000349.1 GCA_023461135.1 Pseudomonadota bacterium | reverse complement strand
GGCGTTCCTAGGGAGCCCCGGCATACCAGGCGATTTCGGACAGATGAGCCGTTGAGCACGTGCACCGTGCTCAACGCTAGGGTCGTCGCGGACTTCTCCCGCACGTTCCGACCGCTCACGACGCAGTCATGCCGATCGCTCTTAGCGCCTTGCTTCCGTTCCCGGCTGACGTGCTTTGCAGGCGCCAAAACACCTGCAAGGTTCTCCGTTTCCTTTCCTCTCACGGAGCAGCGATCTTTTTCCTCGCGGACCTCGACCGCATCACGTTCAAACCGCATCTCCAACGCTGTCGGCTTTGGTACCGGAGCCTCCCATGCCGGAGATGAAGCCAGTGTCCCACACGCTGAAGCCGGTCGGATTGGTTTGTGCAGGAGCGTTGCGATTCAAGGGGTTGGGAGCGCGACCGCATGGATAGCGGGCCTTGCTATCCCCCTTTTGGGCGATTGACTCATACGTTTCTGACGCGACTAAATCGGCTGGGGGTAAGCCGTGTCAGACGATCCGCAGTACGCCGCCTTCATCTCGTATTCGAGCTCTGATGTCGGCTTCGCCCGTAAGCTGCACAGGGCGCTTGAGAGTTATCGAATTCCCGCAGCGATGGGCCGGTTCGTTCTCAGCAAGAAGAAGCTGAAGAATCGCATCTACCCGATCTTCCGCGACCGGGAAGAGCTGCCGTCAGGTCATTTGAGCGAACTGATTGAAAGCGCACTCGCCAAAAGCGGCGCGCTCATTGTCGTATGCTCGCCAGCAAGCGCGCGCAGCGAATGGGTGAACAGGGAGATCGAGTACTACCGGCGGGTCCGGCCCGATCGCATCTTCGCAATCGTCGCATCTACAGCCCCGTCGCTGAGCGTCGACGGCTCGGACGCAACGAAAGGCTGCTTTCCAAGCGCTTTGCTTGCGAGTGACAAGGAAGTCCTGGCGAGTGACGCGAGACGCGAGAAGGATGGTTTTCGGGCGGCTTATCTCAAGATCGTCGCAGGTCTTGTCGGTGCGAACCTTGGCGAGCTGACCGATAGAGATCGAAAGCAGCGCAAGCGCCGGGCGCTGACGATAGGGGCGGCGGCGGCCGTGACAGGCGTTGCAGTCGTTGTTGGCGTCGTTTCGAGCCTGGAAATCGGACGACGAAACGCAGAAACAGATGTCGCGATTCAGCACTATGAGGAGCAGGCAGACGCCGTCCGGGACGCCCTGACGGAGGATGCGCCAAATCCGAATTCTGGCACGCCTTCTTCCGCCGGAGAAAGTCCCGCACAAGCAAGCCAAGTCCCGACACCGGAGCCTCAGGTCGAGGCGGCTTTCGCGGCCCGGAGCGCAACCGCGGAGCCGCATCCGCCTGCGCCATCCGCCGCCGATATGAGCGCGCCCGCCGCGGCGCTCACGGCGCACTATGCCGCAGTGGCCGCCAGCGCGCGTGAGCGCGCGCCCAGTGGGCTAGGCAGCGAATTCGAGCGGCTGCACCGCTTGCACCTGGAGGCGCTGCGCAGCAACGCGCTTGGCCGCGCCGCAGTCATCGCCAGTCAGATCAACATCCTGCTGAGAGGGCAAAATGTGTCGTATGCGCAGGAGCCCGAACACGCTGAGTTCTCTTTCCGCGGATACACGCCGCCAGGCGCCGCCACGCTTCAAGACGCCGGCGCGCCTGATCCGACCTTCGATCCGATTGTCGCCGCCGAAATGCTCGATGACAGCGATATGTCCGCTGGAGCGGTCGAGGCGCTGATCGCCAATTGCACGGACACCAGTCAGTGCAACGAGGCGCTGAGTCATGTCCTGACCGCGCCCGGCGCGGTCTACATGCACTGGGAGAACGCCGCCGCCCGCATTTGCGGAAACACGAACAGATCGTTGACGCGGCTTCGCGGGGTCTACGATGTCTTGCAGGCGCGCGAGAGACAACCGGACTGGAGGAGCTGGCTGTTCGCGATGCAGATCGCCCGATGCGTCGGAAATCCGGACCAGGAGCTTGTCGGCGCTATCGCGTCTGTCGCCCAGCACCCCGTGCACGGCCAAGCAGGCGTATCGGACGCCGATTATATCATCATAAATGCAGCCGAGACCCTGGGCGCTTTCGGCCCGCGCGCGTCGTCAGCGTTGCCCACGCTCACTGAAGTGCTCGATAATCTAAGGACGGCTCCAGCAAGCCCCTCGAGGTACAATCGCCCCGAAGCGATAGCCGCGCTTGAGGCGGCCATTGAGCGTATCAGAGGGCCAGCGCGTTAGCCGGTTACGGGACGCTGGCTTCCAGCCCCTACGCTTCGTCGCGGAGCATGCGTTCTTCGAGCGTTGCGCGATACACGCGCAGTTTTTCGTCTTTGTTGGCGCCGAGATCGTACAAGAGATCCCAGGAATATAGGCCGGTGTCGTGGCCGTCGTCGAAGACGATGCGCACGGCGTAACGGCCGACAGGTTCGGCGCGGACGACGCCGACATTGGCTTTGCCTTTGACGGGCGGAGGGACGCCGCCGCCGTGGCCTTTGTTTTCGGCGGA
Source organism: Pseudomonadota bacterium (assembly GCA_023461135.1). Taxonomy (GTDB): domain Bacteria; phylum Pseudomonadota; class Alphaproteobacteria; order Caulobacterales; family Aquidulcibacteraceae; genus Vitreimonas. The sequence continues at coordinate 3,603 of JAEWNX010000349.1, read as the reverse complement.
GGGGCTCTCGATGCGCAGGAGTTCGAACGGGATGCCGAATTTGGCGCCGTCGTCGAAGGCGATGTGAAGCTGCTTGGCCTTGCTGTCGAACACAAGATCGATGGGCCAGGGACGCTCGCTCATTCGTCCGCTCCGAGTTCGCGCGCTTCGTCGATCAGCATGATCGGCACGCCGTCGCGCACGGGGTAGGCGAGGCGGGCGGTGTGGCTGATCAGCTCCTGGCGCTGCTTGTCGTAGCGCAGCGGCGTGCGCGTTTGCGGACAAACCAGGACTTCCAGGAGCTTGGGATCGACGTCGCTCATTGCATCGGGCGGTCGGTGCTGTCGGACGCGACGTCCCATTCGAGCAGCGCAATCAGCGCACGGCACCGCTCGTCGAGCGTTTCGGCTTCCAGGAGCGCCTGCTTGGCGACGGCGTCGAACGGACAGATTTGCGCGGCGACATTGATCACGGTTTCCGTGGGCGCCTGTTCGACCGAATCCCAATCCACCTGGAAGCCGTGCAGCGCCGCGTACGTCTTCAGCGATTTCATCAGCTCGTCGCGGTCGATGCGGCAATCGGAGGCCGGCGCGAAATCTTCGGCGAACGCGTCGTAGGAGACGAGCGCCTGGCGATACGGCGTGGCCGCCTTGATCTCGCGCTCGAGATGAAAGCGCGCAATGCCAGTGAGGGTGATCAGATAGCGGCCGTCGTCCGTCTCGGAGAAGGTGGTGATGCGGCCGACGGTGCCGACTTCGGCGAAATCGGGCGTCACCGCCTGCTCGTCGCCGACGGCAGGCTGGATGATGCCGATCAGGCGCTGTTCGCCGAGTGCGTCGTCTATCATGTTGAGATAGCGCGGCTCGAAGTTGTTGAGCGCCAGGACGCCGCGCGGATAGAGCACCGCCCCCTCCAGAGGGAAGAGCGCGATGGTCTGCGGCAGGTCCGCAGGCTTGCGATACCCGAACGTGCTCACGAGAAGAGGATCGCCGAGAGCTTGCGGCGCCCTTGCTTGGCGACGTCGGACGCGAGCCCGGCGGCTTCGAAGACCTTCAAGAGCTGCGTCCGCGCTGCGCCTTCGTTCCAGTCGCGGTTGCGTTCGATGATCGCCAGGAGCTGTTCGCTGGCGCCTTCGAAATCGCCGCGCGCGGAGAGCGCTTCGGCGAGGTCGTAGCGCGCTTGGAAGTCGTTGGGGTTCGCGGCGACCTTGGCGCCGAGTTCGCCATTGTCCCCGGCGCTGCCCGCGTTGGCCGCGAGATCGAGCGCGGTGCGCACGCCTGCGATATCCGGGTCGTTGGCCTTTTCCGGCGGCGCCATGTCGAGGATTTCGCGCGCCTGGTCCGCATCGCCGGTGTTGAGCGCGATGCGCGCCATGCCGGCGATGGCTTTCGTGTTGGTCTGATCGAGCTGCAGTACGGCGGTGAAAGCCTGCGCCGCGCCGCCAATGTCGCCGAGCTTCATCGATTCTGTGGCTTGCTCGAGCAGGGGTTCGATTTCCGCCGTCATGTCGGCGCCGGCGAGGCGGTCGACGAAGAGCCTGATCTGGCTTTCGGGGATCGCGCCCATGAAGCCGTCGACGGGGCGGCCCTGATCGAACGCATACACCGCCGGAATCGACCGCACGCCGAGTTGGCCGGCGACGCCCGGATGCTCGTCGATATTGATCTTCACCAGCTTCACCTTGCCGGCCGCGCCGCGCACGGCCTGCTCCAGCGGGGGGCCGAGCTGACGGCACGGGCCGCACCACGGCGCCCAGAAATCAACGATCACGGGCTGCGCACGCGAGGCTTCGATCACATCGGCCATGAAGCCCTGGTCGGAGCCGTCCTTCACCACATCAGAACTGGGTGCGGCGGCGCCATCGAGAATGGTCATGGGGTCCTCTTTTTTTCAGGGCTGAACATGGGCCGGAGGGGCCGTGGGTTCAATCAGGCTGGGACGGCCTGCGGCGTCGAAGGCGAGGCGGATCGGCTCATGGCCGGTTGCGCGCACGAATTTCAGGAGATCGGCCGGGCTGACCGCCGTGGTGGCGTCATTGCGCAGGGGATGGAAATTGACCGGGTCGTGCGCGAACAGCGCCTCGTCGAGCACGAGCGTAACGTTGCGTTCGGCGTCGTTGATGACCGCGAACACCGTCACCGAACCGGGTGTGACGCCAAGATGCTGCATCAGCAGATCGGCGTTGCCGAAACTGAAGCGGCCGGCGCCGATCAGCTTTGAGACGGCGGTAAGGTCGATCACGGTGTCGCTGAGCGCGCTGAGGAGAAACAGGCGGCCCTTCTTGTCCTTGAGGAAGAGGTTCTTGGTGTGCCCGCCCGGCATGGCGGCCTTGATCTCCGCGCTCTCGTCCACCGTGAAGACGGGTTGATGCCGGTGCGTCTTGTGCGCGATGCCCAGCGCATCGAAGCGGGCGAACAGGTCTTCCTCGGCGGCGGGCATGGGCGCGCTCACTAGCATCTGGGACGGTGGGCGTCCCGTCCCACTTGGGTATTGCGGCGACGGGAAGCGGAGCCCGGGCGCTTTGCCTTCGCGCACCGATGCACTACGAACGGCTCCATGAAACTCACCTGTTATCAAGTCGATCCCCAGGCAACCGAGCTCGTTCCTGGATCGCCTGACCGCGAGTGGATGGACAAGTTCTCGGACCGCCATCCCTACCGCTGCTTGCCCCTGGTGGTGGCGAACACGACGGGCTGGGCGCTGCTCTCGCCGGTGTCGTTCACGGCGACGTGGAATGGCGGGCCGCGCATCGAAGACATCCGCCTCGATCCCGATGACGATACGCCGCGCGGGTTGCTCAACCGCTGGGCCGTTTCACACTTCTCCGGCGGCGTGCTGACGTTTCACACCGGCTATCTTTTCCGCACCGAGCCGGGCTGGGATCTGTGGGTGGGCGGGCCGCCCAATCAGGTGAAGGACGGCATCCAGCCGCTCGTCGGCATCGTTGAAACCTACTGGCTGCCGTTTCCTTTCACGATGAACTGGCGCTTCACGCGGCCGGGCATGATCTCGTTCAAGAAAGGCGAGCCGTTCTGCTTCATCATGCCGATCCCGCACGAGAAGATGGACGAGGTCGAGCCGATCGTGAAATCGATCCACGACGATCCCGAACTCGAAAAGCAATACAAAGCGTGGGGCGAAAGCCGCACCAACTTCCTCAACAAGCTCAGCGACCGCGACAGCGAAGCGGTGAAGCACGGCTGGCAGCGCGATTATTTCCGCGGCCGCACGCCGGAGGGACACTTGGCGCCGGACAGTCACGTCAATCGCCGGCGCTTGAAGCCGCCGCGCAAGGCCGAGCCGGGGGAGTAGGCGAAGCGGGGCGGAGAGAATGGGGACCGAAGGCAAACCGAGACGCGGGGGATTTACGACGCTGGCGTTCCTGCTGCTCGGCGTCGCGCTGCTGTTCGTGATCGTGCCGTTTGGCCCGGGCTTGCGCATGTTCCGGCAACCGTCGGGCTCGATGCAGCCGACGCTCCATCCCGGCGATCTGCTGGTGGTGACCAAATGGACGTATGGCTACGGCCGCTATTCCTTCGCGCCGTTTCCTTTCCCGATGCGAGAGGGGCGTTTTCTGGGCCGCGCGCCGCGGCGCGGCGAACTTGCGGTGTTTCGTCCGAGCAC
>JAEWNX010000348.1 GCA_023461135.1 Pseudomonadota bacterium | reverse complement strand
ACCTTGGAGGGCTTGGTCGGGGCTGCCGACGCGCGGGCCTTTCTTCTCTTCGTTCACATCCGCGGCTTTGGCGGCGAGATCGTCGATGACGAGGCCGAGGCGGCGCGGGGCGGAGAAGGTTAGAGCTTTGTCGAACGTGAGGCCGCGCGCGTTGAGCTTTTCGCGGACGAGCTTCAACAAATCTTCCTCGGCACGCTTTTGCATGCGCGCTGGGATTTCTTCGGAGAAAAGTTCGATGAGGAGTTGGGGCATTAGACCGCCGTCTCCATCTTTTCCCACGCACCCGCGCAGCCCTTCGCCAGATCGCGCACGCGGGCGATGAAGCTTTGGCGCTCCGTGGGGCTGACGACGCCGCGGGCGTCGAGCAGATTGAACAGGTGCGAGGCCTTTAGCGTGTAATCGAAGGCGGGCAGCACGGCGCCGGCTTCGAGCAGGCGCTTGGCAGTTGTTTCCGCATCCGTGAACCAGCGGCGATTAATATCCGGATCGCTGAGTTCGAAGTTGAAACGCGACTGCTGCTTTTCGTTTTCCAGGAAGACGTCGCCGTAGGTCAGCGGCGTTGCGCTATCCGGATCGTTGAACGGCAGATCGAAGACGCGGTCGACGCCGAAGACGTACATGGCGAGGCGTTCGAGACCGTAGGTGAGTTCGCCGCTGACGGGGCGGACGTCGAGGCCGCCGACTTGTTGGAAGTAGGTGTACTGCGACACCTCCATGCCGTCGCACCACACTTCCCAGCCTAGGCCCCAGGCGCCGACGGTGGGATTTTCCCAATCGTCTTCAACGAAGCGGATGTCGTGCAGCAAAGGATCGATGCCGATGCGGACGAGCGAGTTCAGATAAAGCTGCTGCAGATCGGGCGGGTTCGGCTTCAGGATCACCTGGTATTGATAATAGTGCTGCAGGCGGTTTGGGTTTTCGCAGTAGCGGCCGTCCGTGGGGCGGCGTGATGGTTGTACGTAGGCTGCGCGCCAGGGTTTGGGGCCGAGCGCGCGCAATGTGGTCGCGGGATGCAGCGTGCCGGCGCCGACTTGCTCGTCATACGGCTGCAGGATCGCGCAGCCCTGCTCGGCCCAGTAATTCTGGAGCGTCAGGATCACGTCCTGGAAGCAGCGCGGCGGCTTGTTGGCGGGCATGGCGGACGCCTATAGGCGCCCGCGCGCGGGTTCAAGCCGCGCCGCCGGATTTGCCTAGCCGCGCCGCAGCCAAAGCACCGCCCACCAGACCGCGTAGATGAGAACGGGCGGGATGATGCCGACGGCGATGCCCGCGGCAAAGGTTCTCGACGCGCCAAGCATCGAAAGCACGGGCGCGAACGTCTCGGGCCGCAACACCGCCGTGACAAACACCAGCATGGAGACAAGCAGGCCCACGCTGCCGCCCCAGAACCACGCGATGTAGTGCGCCTGCTGCGCGGCCTCGTCGATCGAGGACATCCAGAAGCCGGCAAAGACGATGCCGAGCAGCGCGGCGGTCAGCGCCGGCCAGACCAGCCAGGGCTGCATCTGGGAGAGGGGCAGCAGCACCAGATAGACGAGCATGCTGACGCTGGTGGCGATGATGAAGAGCGTCTTGCGCTTCATGCGCCGGCCCGCGGGGCGGATGGTGGCAGGCATGGGCTTCTCCGGACTCATTCGGCGGCCTCAGCGGCTTCGTCGGCGCTGAAGATCTGTTCGATCGGCAAGGCGAACACGGCGGCGATCTTGAAGGCGAGCGGCAAGCTCGGATCGTACTTGCCGGTCTCGATCGCGTTGACGCTCTGGCGCGAGACGTCGAGGCGCTCGGCAAGATCGGCCTGGCTCCAGTTGCGCTCGGCGCGCAGGACCTTGAGACGATTTCTCATGGCGCTGAATCGTCCTCCCGAGCGTCGCGCTTGCCGAACAGGCGCTGGCGCCAACGGTCGATCGTTGCGCGGCGTTTAGCCAGGACGCTCCAGCCGAACACGCCCGCCGCCGTCCAGAATAGCACTTCGAGGCTGATCGCCGCGAGCGTGACCAAGCCTGCCCACACCGCAAGGCTCGGGCGCATGAAATAGCCCACGCCCAACGCGGCGCAGGCGGCGAGCGCGAACACGATGGCGGCGCCCAAGATGAACAAGCGCATTCTTGCGCCGCGGCGTTCGCGAGGTTGCATGGAAGCGCTCATTTGTAGCGGCGCCGGATGATCGCGTGCGCGACGCCGAAGACGAACGAAAACACTGGGAACACCCAGAGCAACGGCACGTGCGGAAACGCCGCCCATTCTTCGAGGAAGCCGTAGGCGAAGCTGCCGAACAAAACGATGCCGGTGGCGACGATCAGCGCTTCGCTCTGCAGGCGGCGCTGAAACTCATCCATGGCGCGCGTGTAAGTGAGATAGGCGCGCAGCATCAGCAGCGCGGGCGCAACCGGCAAAAGCGACAGGCCGACGAGCGCCCATTGCGGCAGCGCGAGATCGCGGATCGCAAACGCCGCCGCGAAGACGAAGCTCACATAGAGCGCCGCCGAGATCGCCATGTCGCGCATGTAACGCCGGCGCGCCTGCTTGCCGCTCTCGGACATGGGCTCGCAAACCATCTGCTGTACCTTTCAGAATTTCAGCTCGACGCGCACCGCGCCAAGGTCGGCGCTGATCGAGGCGGGGGTGACGATCTCAATCAGGGGCGCCGTCGCGTGGCTGACCGCCCCGGTCGCCACGAAGCCAGCGATCACCGTCACCAGCAGCCCGCGAACCCATCGCCTCAACATCGATCCCTCCACGTCAAGGCTGCTTAGCTAGCAGCCAAGTTTCCTTTACATCTGGTGCGCGGGTAGTGTCAAGCCTGCTTGTCTAAAAGAAAAGGAAGCTATCCCTAGCGGCGGTTTGCCCATGCCGTTTGCGGGGAGTGCTGAATCTGCGAAGCTCGCTTCTATGGGGATTTGTGGGATCGACGAGGCGGGGCGCGGGCCCCTGGCGGGACCGGTGGTGGCGGCGGCCGTGATCCTGCCGCGCAAAGGACGGCCCAAGGGGCTCGACGATTCCAAGCAGCTCACGGCGGACGCGCGCGAGGAGCTCGCGGCGGCGATCCGGCGCGTCGGCATCGTCGCTGTGGGCGTGGCGAGCGTGGAGGAGATCGACACGCTCAACATCCTGCGCGCGTCGCATCTGGCCATGCGCCGCGCGTTCGAGGCGCTGCCGGAAAGGCCCGTGGCGGCGATCGTGGACGGCAACATGTCGCCCGAACTGCCCTGCCCGGTCGAATGCGTGATCGACGGCGATGTGATCGTGCCGATCGTGTCGGCGGCGTCGATTATCGCCAAAGTCGAGCGTGACAGGATGATGATGGCGCTGTGCGCGCAATACCCCGGCTACGCGTTTTCCAAGCACAAGGGCTACTCGACGCCCGAGCATCAGGAAGGGTTGGCGCGATTGGGGCCGTGCGCCATCCATCGCAAGAGCTTCAAGCCGGTGCAGTTGGCTTCGGGACTGTTCGCCGCATAAGCAGCGCGGTTTACAACCGTCCGCCCGCCCCTATTTTCGCGCGCATGACAGACGGCGCCACGATCATCCGCCCGGCCCACGACCGCGGCGACATCTCCGCCCTCGTGGTGTGGATCGCGTGCGGGCTTTTGTACGCGGTGCTGATGGCGATGGTGTTCTTCGCGCCGGGCGTGCTGCGCGGAGCTGGGTTCGACACCGAACAGGGGCTGGTCGAGCAATTGCAGAATCTAACGCTGTTCAGCGCACTGGTGCTGGCGGTGTGGACGCTCACGCGCGCCGACACGACGCCGCTGCGGCTCTGGTTGGGCCTCATCGTGATCGGGCTCGTCTATCTGCTCGGCGAAGAGATCAGTTGGGGCCAGCACTATTTCGGCTGGGCGGCAGGCGGCATTTTCGAGCGCATCAACGACCAGGGCGAAACCAACTTCCACAACACCGAAGGCGGCTGGCTCGATCAGAAACCGCGCGCAGTACTGCTGCTCGGCATGATCCTCGGCACGATCGTGCATCCGCTGGTGAAATGGGCGCGCAAGGGACGCGGGCTGTTCGACAATCCGTGGTGGCTGGCGCCGACGCTGGCGAGCCTGGCGCCGGTGGTGTTCTCGCAGATCGCGGCGCTGCCGAAGCGGCTCGGCGTGCTGGAGCTGTTCCGCTGGAGCGAGATGGAAGAGCTGTTCATGTACGTGTTCTTCATCACGTACCTCTTGTCGCTGCTGGTGCGGTTGCGGATGCGCAAGCGCGCGGCGGTTTAGGCGCGCGCTCTTTTCAGCCTGCTCCGCTGCATCATGCCGCCGGCGATTCCAAGCACCATCATGATCGGCCCCAAGAGCACGCAGCAGAAACGCGACAGCCAGATCTGGCCGGTGAACGCCCAATAGGCGCCCAGCGCGAAGACCACCCCCGGCGCCACTGACTGAAGCATCCTCAGGGCTCGCTCGCCGCCGGTGACGCCGCCGACGAGCCGGCCGTTGTCGCGCGTCATGACGAAGTAGAGCAGCGTCATCGACGCCGAGGCGGCGGCGTTCACGCACCAATAGAGGCCGAGCGGCGTATTCGCGTTCATGTTGGCGCCGAACGTGTTGGCGGCGAACGGCAAGAGCACGATGCAGAGAAGGAACAGGAGATTGCAGAGCGTGGTCGGCCAGTCGAAGGTCTGCAGCTCACGCGTGGCGCTGAGGTGCACCACCCACCAGAGCGAGGCGAGGCCGAAGCTGATGAGGAAGGACGCGAGCTGCGGGACCAGGTCGCCGAGATGGCCCCAGATGTTCGCATCGTCGATGTCCGGCGGCAGGCGGATGTCGGCGGCCAGGAGAAGCAGCGCGAAGGCGAACACGGCGTCGGAGAAAAGGATCATGCGATCCAGCATGCGCCGGTCAGCGCTGGTGTCGTCCGCCATTGCCCGCCCCCAAATATAGTTAACGGCGAATCAGACGTTGATTATCCCGCGCCAGTCAAGCTTATGATTCGTCCTCGGGGACGACATGGCGCGACATTTCAAGGACAGGATCATCGAAGGCGACTGCATCGAGGCGATGCGCGCGCTGCCGGACGGCTGCGTGGACCTCGTGTTTGCGGACCCGCCCTACAACATGCAGCTGGGCGGGGAGTTGACACGGCCGGACCAGAGCCATGTCGATGGCGTGGACGACGAGTGGGACAAGTTCGCGGACTTCGCGACCTATGATGAATTCACGCGCGCGTGGCTGAGCGAGGCGCGGCGGGTCTTAAAGCCGAATGGCGCGATCTGGGTAATTGGCTCGTATCACAACGTCTTCCGCCTCGGCACGCAGCTGCAGGACCTTGGGTTCTGGATTTTGAACGACATCGTGTGGCGCAAGACCAACCCGATGCCCAATTTCCGGGGTCGGCGCTTCACCAACGCGCACGAGACGCTGATCTGGGCCGCCAAGTCCAAGGACGCCAAGTACCACTTCGCCTACGAGGCGATGAAGAGCCTTAACGACGACCTCCAGATGCGGAGCGACTGGCTGTTCCCGCTCTGCACCGGGCCGGAGCGGCTGAAGGACGCCGAGGGCAACAA
>JAEWNX010000347.1 GCA_023461135.1 Pseudomonadota bacterium | reverse complement strand
CCGCGCTACGCAGGGGGTTATCCTGATCAATGTCGGCGAGGACGAACACGTGGTGGCGGCCGAGCGGCTCGAAGCGCTGAACGGCGAAGCAGCGGAAGAGACCAGCTAATGACGGCGGCGCGGGGGGAAATCAGGCGCGCCCCCACAGGGCTGCAATCGGTCAAGCGCCGGGTTCTTGCTCTTTTGGACGTTCACATTCGCCAGCGCCTCGCGCCGGCCCTTGCCGAGACTTCACAAGCCGAACCCCCTCCCTTAGACGGGAGGGGGTTCGCGCATGAGGGCGATGCATGACCATGGTGACGCGCGTCGGCCTCTATCCCGGTACTTTCGATCCGCTCACCAACGGGCATGTGGATATCATCACGCGCGCCTCGAAGCTGGTGGACCGGCTGGTCATTGGCATCGCCATTAACGAGGAGAAAGGCCCGCTCTTCAGTCTCCCCGAACGGGTGGCGATGGTCGAGGAGCAGTGCGCCAAGATCAAAGGCGCCGAGATCGTCGTCCAACCTTTCGACACATTGCTGATGAAGTTCGCCGAGAGCGTAGGGGCTCAAATCATCGTCCGGGGACTTCGAGCGGTCGCCGACTTCGAGTACGAATTCGCGATGGTCGGGATGAACCAGAAGCTAAACCCGGCTATCGAAACGGTTTTCCTCATGGCTGACCCCACGCATCAGGCGATCGCGTCCCGGCTGGTGAAAGAAATCGCGCGACTGCAAGGAAGCGTCGCGCAATTCGTGCCTCAAGAAGTAGAACGACGACTGAAGGCGAAATTCGGGGTGTCGTAAATGCTGCGCTTGGGTGGAATGTTAGCCGCCGCGGTTCTCGCGCTGGGCCTGCTGGGCGGTTTCGACGCGGCCTCGGCGCAGACGCCGGATCCGCGCAACTGGCGTCAGCTCGACCCGGAAAACACCCTGTACATCGATACCGTCCACGGACGGATCGTGATCGAGCTCTATCCGGAGGTGGCGCCTAATCATGTCGAGCGCATCGCGACGTTGACGCGCGCCGGTTATTACGACGGCCTGACCTTCCACCGCGTCGTCGATGACTTCATGGCGCAGACAGGCGATCCGCTCGGTACGGGCGAAGGCGCTTCGAGCCTGCCGGACTTGCAGCAGGAATTCATGTTCCGCCGTGGCGCGGACATGCCATTCGTTGAGGCGGCCGTGCAAAGCCGCGCGCGTCTGGGCTTCTACAAGACGCTGCCGATCGAGAGTCAGCCTGACGCGCAAATGGCGGTGACCCAGGATCGCCGCGTCTCCGCCAATGCGCTGCACTGCCAGGGCGTCGTCTCGATGGCGCGCTCGCAAGCCGAGAATTCCGCGAACAGCCAGTTCTTCATCATGCGCCAGCCGAACACGGCGCTCGACAAGCGCTACACCATTTTCGGCCGCGTCGTGTGGGGTCAGGAAGCGGTGATGCAGCTCGCCGTCGGCAACCCGCCGCCCAATCCCGACCGCATGCTCGCCGTGCGCATCGCGTCCGACTTGCCCGAAGCCGAGCGCGCGCCAATTTACGTGCTGCGCACCGACGGACCCCAGTTTCGCGAACTGATCGACGAGACCCGTCGCGAGCGCCGCGCCGATTTCTCGGTGTGTGACGTGGAAATTCCCGCGCGCGTGCCGCGCAGCAACGACAGAGAGAGACGCTGGTGGTCGATCATTCCTTTCATACCCTGAACCTCGAACTCGACACCGGTGCGGTGAAGATCCGTTTCCGGCCCGACCTTGCGCCCAAGCACGTCCAGCGCATCGGCGAACTCGCGAACGAGGGCTTCTATAACGGCGTGCCGTTCCACCGCGTCATCGATGGCTTCATGGCGCAGGGCGGCGACGGCGGAAACCGCAACGGCACGGGCGGCTCGTCCAAGCCGAACCTCAAGGCCGAATTCTCCACCGAGCCGCACGTGCGCGGCGTCTGCTCCATGGCGCGCACCAACGATCCGAACTCGGCCAACAGCCAGTTCTTCATCTGCTTCGATGATGCGCGCTTTCTCGACGGCAAATACACCGTCTGGGGCGAAGTCACCGAAGGCATGGACAACGTCGATGCGCTGCCGAAGGGCGAACCGCCGCGCAATCCCGGCAAGATCGTCACCGCGCGCGCCGAGTAATGTGCTAGGCCGCGCAGATGCGCGTCGATCTGTTCGATTTTGAGCTTCCTGAAGAGTTGATCGCGTTAAGGCCGGCGCGGCCGCGCGACAGCGCACGGCTGCTGCACGTTCGCGCGGACGGCGTGTTCGAGGATCGCGTTGTGCGCGATGCGCCGGATTTGTTTAAGCACGGCGACCTTCTGGTCTTCAACGACACACGCGTGATCCCAGCGCGTTTGGCAGGCGTCCGGGTGCGCGAGGAATCCAGCGTCGCGGTGGAGGCCACGCTTTTGCGGCGGCTCACGCCGTCCTCGTGGGGCGCGCTCGCAAAACCAGGCAAGCGCCTGCGCGAAGGCGATCGCATCCGCTTCGGCGCGCTCGACGAACGCGCGTGCCTGTTGGGCGCTCTGGACGCAACGGTGAAGCCCAGAGGAGAGGAAGGCGAGATC
>JAEWNX010000346.1 GCA_023461135.1 Pseudomonadota bacterium | reverse complement strand
CACGAACACGGCGAGCCCACAGGCCAGCACGAGGATCACGCCCAATGCGTGCAGCCGCATTCGCCAGATGTCGCGCCAGAGCTTGCGATCCAGCGCCCGCATCACCACACCAGCTCGGAAGGCGGCGCCGGCGCCGCATTGCGCTCGATGCTGCGGATGCGGCCGTCGCCGAAGCGCACGACCCGCTCGCTCATGCGCGCAACATCCGCATTGTGCGTGACGATCAGCGTCGTCGAACCATAGCGCTTGTTGATCTCGACCAACGCCTCCAGCACGCGCACGCCAGTCTTGACGTCCAGCGCTCCGGTTGGCTCATCGCACAGAAGAACCGCGGGACGCTTTGCAATCGCACGCGCGACGGCGACACGCTGCTGCTCGCCGCCCGAAAGCTGGGCCGGAAAGTGATCCAAGCGATTGCCGAGCCCGACAAGGTCCAGAGCCTCCGCCGCACTGAGCGGCGCCTCCGCGATCTCACCGACTAGCTCTATATTCTCGTGCGCCGTCAGGCTCGGCACGAGATTGTAAAACTGGAAGATGAAGCCAACGTGCCTGCGCCGGTAGGCGGTGAGTTCGCCGTCGCTCATCTGAGTTAGAGAGGCGCCCCGAAACGTCACTTCGCCGGACGTCGCCCGGTCCAGGCCGCCAAGGATATTCAACAGCGTGGATTTGCCGGAGCCCGACGGCCCCAGCAGCACCATCAGTTCACCTTCTTCAATGTCGAGGCTGACGTCGCGGAGCGCATGCACTGCTGCGTGCCCCTCGCCATAGACCTTCGAGAGGTCTCTGAGATTGAACTCCGCCTGCATTGAAGTCGCGTCCGCGTCGGCTGCCAAACTCTGCCCGCTCATCGCCGGTCGGCCATTGATCCAGCGCACTGGCGGTCAGACCCTAGGCTTCACAGCTAGCACGCGGAGGATCGCGGAAGGCAAGCGTTTGTGCGGCGATGTCATCTATTGCGCCGTGTAGCCGCCATCGATGACGAGCTCAGCGCCCGTCACGAACTTCGATTCATCGGAGGCGAGATAAATCACGCCGTAAGCGATGTCGTCTGGCTCGCCCGCGTGGCCGACGGGATGCATCGCCGCCGCCGCGGCGTCAGCCTGAACTTCGCCTTCCTCACCGATGAATTGCTCCAGCATCGGCGTCCAGATGCCGCCGGGATGGATCGAGTTCACGCGGATGCGGCCGCCTTGCTTGGCGCATTCAAGCGCAGCGGCCTTTGTGAACATGCGAACAGCACCCTTGCTTGCGCTGTACGCGCCAAGATTGGGCAAACCGACAAGTCCTGCAACGGAAGAGATGTTGATGATGGAGCCGCCTTTGTCCTTCATTGCCGCCATGGCGTGCTTCGTGCCGAGAAAGACGCCGTCGCAGTTCACGGACATTAGCGATCGCCATTGGTCGAGCGAAGTATCGACGACGCTCGCCGCGAACAGCACGCCGGCATTGTTGACGAGGATATCGAGCTTTCCGAAGCGTCTTAGCGTGCTGGCGACGACATCCTTCCAGTCCTCCTCGCTGGCCACATCCTGACGGACGAACATTGCTTCACCGCCGGCTTCGACGATCGCGTCCGCCGTCTCGCGGCCTTCCTTCTCTTTTACGTCGGTGATAACGACGCACGCGCCTTCGCGCGCGAGCAAGAGCGCCGCCGCACGGCCTAGGCCCATTCCGGCGCCCGTTATCAGCGCCACTTTCCCATTAACCCGTCCCATGAGCGGCCTCCAAATCAGTGCGCCAGAAAGAGCGGCACGGGCGCCGCGGCCAGCAATTCTCGCGTGACCCCGCCGAAGATGAATTCCTGAGCGCGCGAGTGACCGTAAGCCCCGATGACGAGCGCATCGGCATCAATGGCCATGGCCTCATCGCATAACGCGCGTTCTGGACCGCGTCCTAAGCCATCCAGGTTTCGAACTTCCGCACGGACGCCGTGCCGGGCGAGGTGAGCAGCCAGTTCATGGCCCGGCGCTTCACCGTGGCCGGCTGCGCTTGGTGCGGCGTCAACGGTGGCGATCACCACCAACGCCGCTTGCTTCAACAGCGGCATTGCCCCTGCTATGGCGCGAATTGCGTTCGCGGACGCATTCCATCCGACGACGAACCGATTCCATTCGCGCTTCTGCGCCCGACTCGGGACCAGAAGAAGTGGCCGGCCCGACTTGAACAGTATGTCCGCGATGAGCGCGCGTCGCGCGGCTGCATGCTCAGGCCCACGCGCCAACACGACGAGGTCAGCCATGCGGGCGTGCGCAACAATTTGATCTTCATCGACCGCATTCTCGATCGTGAGGTCACGCGTATCGAATTTGGGGGAGCGCTTGCTCAGCCAGACGAGGAGTTCCTGCCGGCTTGCGGCTGCATGCGAATGCGATCCAGCCATCATGTCGCTCAACACGTCCGATAACGGCCGTACGCTGTCGGCATATTCAGATCCCAGATGCACCGCCACCATCAGCGCAATCGCACGCGCCATGCACTTCGCGGCAATCTCGCCAGTCGCGGTCAGAGCCGCCTCATCTTCGCGGAGCGCGATAGCCGGCGCGAGAATGTCCCTGTAGGTCATCTCTTGCACTCAATGCGCGAGAATGATGTGCGGCGCTTCTTTTGCGTTGACGAGAGAGCGTGTCGTTCCACCGAGCGCGAGTTCGTAGAGACGTGGCCGCCCATATCCGCCGGCGACGAGAAGCTCGCATTTCTCGCTCCGCGCCCCAGTGAGCAGCGATGGCGCCACCGCAGCGCCGCGCACGAGGTGCGTCGCGATGCTCGCAACGCCATTGCGCTCCAGATAGTCGATCAGCCTGTCCGGGCCGGCGTCGTTCGCGTCCAGACCGCCGTCGTCCGCATCAGTCTCTTATACACATATGACGCTGCCGACGAC
>JAEWNX010000345.1 GCA_023461135.1 Pseudomonadota bacterium | reverse complement strand
GCCGGCGAGGGCGCCGGCGGTCCGAGACTGGCGTCAGGCACAAACGCCACGGCTTCAACGGTCAGGGATGCGACAAGGATGGCGCGATCAGGATCGATGAATCCGAAGCGCTTACGGTGTTCGGCTTCGAACGCCGACGCAACATGGTGAGTGCTGCTGCTTGGCTCGTATTCGACAGGAATTGCGGAGTCCGCGCCTTCGTATTTCAGGTGAACTATCGCGCCGAACGTCGCGGCTTTGGTCGCCGGTATGTTGAGCTTGCCGACGGCCTGCTCACCGAGGGCGAGGATGAGCGTCTCCAGATTGTAGAAATCCTCAAGCTCCCGCTCGACGGTTTGCTCCACCACTGCTGCCACATCCGCCAGTCCCATGCCCCACGCGCTGAGCAATCCCGCGAGCGGGTGAAGCAAGATCGTCTCCACGCCAACGGCATCCGCCACCGCGCACGCGTGCTGCCCGCCTGCGCCACCGAAGGCGACCAGCGCGTACTCCGTCGGATTGTAGCCGCGCTGGATCGAAATCTTCTTGATCGCTTCGGCCATGGAGAGATTGGCGATGGTGAGGAAGCCTTCAGCGGCTTCCTCTGACGTGATTGCGCGGCCGCTCTTGGCTTCGATCTCGGCGCAGAGCTCGGCGAACTTCGACTCCACGATCGCGAGATCGAGCGGCTGATCCGCGTTTGGGCCGAAGATCGCGGGGAAGAATTCCGGCCGCACGCGGCCCAGCAGCACGTTGCAGTCGGTGATCGTGAGCGGGCCGCCGCGGCGATAGCAGGCGGGACCGGGATCGGCGCCGGCGCTTTCGGGGCCGACGCGCAGACGCATGCCGTCAAAGAAGCAGATCGACCCGCCGCCCGCCGCAACCGTGTGAACCTGCAGCATCGGCGCGGAGAGCCGCACGCCGGCGACGACGGTTTCGTTCGTGCGCTCGAACGCGCCGGCATAATGCGAGACGTCCGTCGACGTGCCGCCCATGTCGAACCCCAGCGCGTGCGTGAAGCCGGCGCGCTTGGCCGCCGCCGCCATGCCGACGACGCCGCCGGCCGGGCCGGAGAGCACCGCGTCGCGGCCGCGGAAGCTGTCGGCATGCGCAAGACCGCCATTGGATTGCATGAAGAGGAGGTTCGGCGATTGCCCGGCGAACCCGTGCGCAAACTGCTCCACGTACTTGCGCAGCACCGGCGAAAGGTAGGCATCCGCCACCGTGGTATCGGTGCGCGGCACGAACTTGATCAGACCGCTGATCTCGGAGCTGACGGAGATTTGCGTGAAGCCGATCTCGCCCGCGATTTCCGCGAGGCGCCGCTCATGCGCTGGGTACGCCCAGCCGTGCAGGCAGGCGATGGCGATGGCGCGGTAGCCATCCTCGTAAGCGCGCTGCAGCTCCTGGCGTGCGTGCGCCCCGTCCAACGGCGTCAGCACTTCGCCTTCGGCCGTTACGCGCTCGCGCACCTCGATTACCCGCTTGTGCAGCAGCTCCGGCTTGACGATATGCAGCGCGAAGATATCCGGCCGTGCTTGCGTGCCGATCTCCAGCGCGTCGGCAAAGCCCTCCGTCACTACCAGCACCACGTCCGCGCCCTTGCGCTCGAGCAGCGCATTGGTGGCGACGGTGGTGCCGAGCCGCACTTCGCCGACGTCGGCCAGTCCCGCGCCGTGCTCTTCCAGGATCAGCCGGATGCCTTCGAACGCGGCGTCCTGGTAGCGGCCGGGATTTTCCGAAAGCAGCTTGCGCACGACTTGCACGCCATCCGGCCCGCGCGCGACGACGTCGGTGAAGGTGCCGCCGCGGTCGATCCAGAACTGCCAGCCTCGCGCCATGCGCGCGACCATGCCAGCCGCGCCTGCGCAATCAAGCGCTTAGGCGTGCGGGCGGCTTGCACGAAGCGGACAGTGGAGTAGGTTCCGGCCCGACAGGAGCGCCGCTTGAAGCCGACCGACATCCGCAATCCGGACTATTTCCACAAAGTCGTGGACTGCCAGTGGGCGTGTCCAGCGCACACGCCGGTGCCGGAATACATCCGCCTCATCGCCGCGCAGCGTTACGCCGACGCCTACATGATCAATTGGAAGTCGAACGTGTTTCCGGGGATTCTCGGGCGCACCTGCGATCGGCCGTGCGAGCCGGCGTGCCGGCGCGGCCGGGTCGAGAAATCCGAGACCAATAAGCCCGAGCCGGTGGCGATCTGCCGCCTCAAGCGCGTCGCCGCCGACAACAAAGGCGATATCGAAGCGCGCCTGCCGGCGAAGGCGGCGAAGAAGAACGGCAAACGCGTGGCGTGCATCGGTGCGGGGCCGGCCTCGCTCACCGTGGCGCGCGACCTCCTGCCGCTCGGCTACGAGGTCCACATCTTCGACGCCGACGCCAAGGGCGGCGGCATGATCCGCACGCAAATTCCGCGTTTCCGTCTGCCCGAGAGCGTGATCGACGAAGAGGTCAATTATATCCTCCGGTATGAGCCGGTGACGCACTTCGGCGAGCGCATCGATTCGCTGAAGAGCTTCCTCGCCCAACGCTGGGACGCTGTTTTCGTCGGCACCGGCGCGCCGCGGGGCCGCGACCTGAAGCTGCCTGGCCAGGAGGAGGCGAAGGCGAACGTCCATATCGGCATCGACTGGCTATCGAGCGTTTCGTTCGAGCACGTCGACAAGATCGGCAAGCGCGTGATCGTGCTGGGCGGCGGCAACACCGCCATGGACTGCTGCCGCACCTCGCGCCGCCTCGGCGGCGAGGACGTGAAGGTGATCGTGCGTTCGGGTTTCGACGAGATGAAGGCTTCCCCCTGGGAGAAGGAAGACGCCCAGCACGAAGGCATTCCGATCATCAATTTCCTCAACCCGCGCGAGTTCACGAGCGAAAACGGCAAGCTCACGGGCGTCTGGTTCACCAAGATGCACTGGGTGGAAGAGGGCGGCCGCAAGAAGCTCGTCCCGACCGGCGAGCCGGATGTGCACTATGAGTGCGACGACGTGCTGATGGCCGTCGGCCAGGAGAACGCCTTCCCGTGGATCGAACGCGACCTCGGCATGACGTTCGACAAATGGGATATGCCCGTCGTCGATCCGATCACGATGCAGTCTTCGATCCCGAACGTGTTTTTCGGCGGCGACGCCGCCTTCGGCCCGAAGAACATCATCTGGGCCGTCGCGCACGGGCACGATGCAGCCGTGTCGATAGATCTGCTGCTCACCGGCCAGGATGTGCGCGAGCGCCTGCCGCCCGGCGTGTCGATGCTCTCCACCAAGATGGGCATCCACGAATGGGCCTATGACAACGACGTCACGCTTGATCTTCGCTACAAGGTGCCGCTGGTCGAGCCGGATGTCGCGCTGCGCAACGTGAAGATCGAGGTCGAGAAGGGCTTCGATCCGCTGCTGGGCTACAAGGAAGCGCAGCGCTGCTTGAACTGCGACGTGCAGACGGTGTTCGCGGCCGAACTCTGCATCGAGTGCGATGCGTGCGTCGACATCTGCCCGATGGACTGCATCACGTTCACCGAGAACGGCGAAGAAACAGAGCTGCGTGAGCGGCTCAATGCGCCGGCGCTCAACCTCACGCAGGACCTCTACATCCAGGACGGCCTCAAGACTGGCCGCATCATGGCCAAGGACGAGGACGTCTGCCTGCACTGCGGTCTGTGCGCCGAGCGCTGCCCGACGGGCGCGTGGGACATGCAGAAATTCTACCTGGACATCACCCAGGCAGGGTGCGCCTCACAAGCGGCTCCCCCGGCGCGCGAGCGCGCGATAGCTGACTAGGCGTGTGCGTTAACGTTAGTTCACACGAAAGCGCTTTCGACCGGTCCCCTTCCGGAACACAGTACCGTCGCCCGCGTTGGGGCAGGGTCAGCGGGCCCGGCAGTAGCAGGGCCAATTTGACCCTTGTCATTGGGACGAACCCGAAGGGGAACCACCATGAAGTCACTTGTCAGCGCTATTGCGCTTTCGTTCGCACTGGTCTCGATGGCCGCACCCGCGGCCTACGCGCAAGAACCGGCGCAATTCCGCACTGCCGCGCCGCAAAGTTTCTCGAGCGATGAGCTGCAACAATATGGGCTCGACGCCGCGGCCACCCAACGCGCGATGGACCTGCAAGCGCAGGGCTATGAGATCCGCGTCCTGTCGGCTGAAGAGGCCGAGCAGTATCAAGCCGGCATCACCGACAACCAGTGGATCTGGATCGGCATTCTGGTCGGCGTGATCGTGATCGCGGTCGCTGTCGCCGATTAATGCTCGGGCGCATTGCGCGCCTCAATCTGCTGTTGCTGACCCTGTGCGCAGGCGGCTGCGCTCTCACGCCGGTTTCGACCGTGGGAGCGTTTGCCGGAAGCACAGGCAGCAACAGCTTTGAGGTGTTTGACCGCACATTACAGTCTCCTGAGGCGCTGGTGCTCCCGGTCGTGCATGACCGGCAGACCGCCGGGCCCTCATGCGGCGCGCACGCTCTAGCGAGCGTCGTGAATTACTGGCGTGGACCGGGCACGCTGGACGGCGAGGCTCTCTACCGGCAGACGCCGCCCCGCAGCCCCTCCGGCTATTCCATGGCCGAGCTGATGACCATTGCGCAGGCCAACGGCCTGCTCGCGAGCGCAGTCCGGCTTTCAGACCAACAACTCACCCAGGAGCTGGAGCGCGGCCGGCCAGTGCTTGTGCCGGTGCGCTTGCCCTCAATCTACGTGCAACAGCGTCAGTTGCCGGGCGGCGACATCCCCGTCGTCGGCTTTCTGCGAAATACGCTCATCTATCGGGCGGGCAGGGTATCGGAGCTGGCCGACCTGGCGCTTGTGGACCACTATCTGGTCGTCGTGGGCTACGAGGAAGGCAAGTTCGTCGTGGTCGAACCGGTGATGGGGTATCGCACCATCAGCTTCGACAAGCTCAACCGGTACCGCGAGCATTTCGAGAACGCCGCGATCGTGTTCAGTGGGCCCGAGCGGCGCCGGGGCGAGGCCGCCGAGGCTCCAGCCGAAAGCTTCCTCACCGGCTGACACCTCCTTATTGGGCGCTAGGCGCTCTTCATTTGCCAGTCGCGAACCGCTATTGAGGACGGCCCGAGGCGGATCGGCCGCCAAAACGCACGGGCTAAAGAGGCGCCGCTTTCAAACCATGGCTAAGCCGCTGGCCGCGACCAACGATTTCGTTGTCAAATTCGCCAATGTGAACGGATCGGGTTCGGCGAGCGCGAACGGGCTGCTCGCGAAGGTGATCCTGCGCATGGGCGTGCCCGTGGGCGCCCGCAACATCTTCCCGTCCAACATTCAGGGCCTGCCGACCTGGTACGAGGTGCGTCTCAGCGAGGCCGGCTGGCTCGGCCGCCGGGGCGGCGTCGACCTCATGGTGGCGATGAACCCGCAGACCTGGGACGCCGACGTCAAAGGCATCGAGCCGGGCGGTTATCTGCTCTACGATTCCTCGAAGCCCCTGCCGGCCGCGAAATTCCGCGATGACATCACCGTAATCGGCGCGCCGCTCACCGAACTGATCGCGTCCGAATTCGCCGATCCCCGCCAGCGCCAGCTCTTCAAGAACATCTGCTATGTGGGCGTGCTCGCGCACCTGATCGGCCTCGATGTCGAGGTGGTGAAACAGCTCGTCGGCGAAGAGTTCAAGGGCAAGGACAAGCTGATCCAGCCGAACCTCAAGGCGTTCGAGTTGGGCCGGCAGTATGCGGAGAAGCACCTGGCGCCGATCGCCCTCAAGGTGCGCAAGTCCGACAAGGTCGGCGACCGTATCTTTGTCGAGGGCAACGATGCGGCTGCGCTCGGCGCGGTCTATGGCGGCGCAACCTTCTGCGCCTGGTATCCGATCACGCCGTCCACATCGCTGGCCGAAGGGTTCGAGAAGCACTGCCGCGCGCTGCGCACGGGGCCCGACGGCAAAAAGCGTTACGCCATCGTGCAGGCCGAGGACGAGATTGCTTCGATCGGCATGGTCTTGGGCGCCGGCTGGGCCGGTTCTCGGGCGTTCACTTGCACCTCCGGTCCCGGCATCTCGCTTATGAACGAGTTCGTCGGCTTCTCGTATTACGCGGAAGTCCCCGCCGTGATCTTCGACGTGCAGCGCGGCGGTCCTTCCACCGGCATGCCGACGCGCACGCAGCAATCGGACTTGATGCTCGCCGCGTACGCCAGCCACGGCGACACCAAGCATCCGATGCTGTTTCCCGCAAACCCGACCGAAGCGTTCGAGTTCGCGGCGCAAGCGTTCGATCTCGCGGATTTCTTCCAGACCACCGTGTTCGTCATGCTCGAACTCGACATCGGCATGCAGGAATGGCTGACCCCGCCGTTCAAGTGGGACGCCGCCCGCAAGCTCAACCGCGGCAAGGTGCTGACGTATGAGCATCTGGAGCAGGGCGTGCCGTTCGGCCGCTACCGTGACGTCGATGGCGATGCCGTGCCGTACCGCACCTATCCCGGAACGCACCCGACCAAGGGCAGCTATTTCACCCGCGGTTCGTCGCACGACAAGGACGCCCGCTATTCCGAGCGCGGCGAGGACTACACCGAAGGCATGGAGCGCCTGTTGCGCAAATGGGAGACGATGAAGTCCCACGTGCCCGCGCCGGTCGCCAAGAAGGCCAGCAAACGCACGCCCGATGGCGTTATCTATTTCGGCTCTACCGATCCCGCGATGGAGGAGGCGCTGGCCAGGTTCGAGTCGCGCGGCATTCATCTCGACGCCATGCGCGTCCGCGCGTTCCCCTTCTGCGACGACGTGTTCGCCTTCATCCGCGATCACGAACAGGTTTTCGTCGTCGAGCAGAACCGCGACGCGCAGCTAAGGTCGCTGCTGGTCAACGAAGGCGGCGTGCATCCGGCGCGGCTCGTCTCCGTGCTGCACTATGACGGCTCGCCGATCTCGGCCCGCTTCATCATCAAAGACATCACCGAAAAGCTCAAAGCGGGCCAAGCCACGCTGCGCGAGAACGCCGAATGACCTACATCGCCAAACCGTCGCTGCATCACCCGTCGCTCGAAAAGAACGCGCTGGGCTTCACGCGCCGCGATTACGAAGGCCGTATTTCCACGCTGTGCGCAGGGTGCGGACACGATTCGATCAGCGCTTCGATCATTCAGGCCTGTTTCGAGATCGATCTCGCCCCGCATCGTTTGGCAAAATTCTCCGGCATCGGTTGTTCGTCGAAGACGCCGGACTATTTCGTCAGCCCCGCGCACGGCTTCAATGCCGTGCACCGCCCCATGCCCTCCGG
>JAEWNX010000344.1 GCA_023461135.1 Pseudomonadota bacterium | reverse complement strand
CGATGAGATCAACCGCTTCCGCCAAATCGGTTCGCGCACTGCGGGCCATCCGGAAAACTTCCTCGCCGCCGGCATCGAGACGACGACCGGTCCGCTCGGGCAGGGCATCGCGAATGCTGTCGGCATGGCGATGGCGGAAGCGCATTTGAACGCGCGGTTCGGCGACGAACTTGTGAATCACCGCACGTGGGTGATCGCCGGCGATGGCTGTCTGATGGAAGGGATCAGCCAGGAAGCGCTGACGCTCGCGGGCCGGCAGAAGCTCAACAAGTTGATCCTGATCTGGGACAATAATTCGATCTCGATCGACGGACCGGTGTCGCTCGCAGACGCAACCGATCAGAAAGCGCGCTTCGCGGCGAGCGGCTGGAACGTGCTCGAATGCGATGGGCACGATCGCGCCGACGTCGCGCGGGCGTTCGAAGCTGCGACGAAATCGGACAGGCCGGTGTTCATCGCGTGCAAGACCGTCATTGGCTACGGCGCGCCGAAAAAGGCGGGCACCGCGAAGGCGCATGGCGAGGCTTTGGGCGCGGAGGAACTGGCGGCGGCAAAGGCCAAACTCGGCTGGCAGTACGGGCCGTTCGAGATTCCGGACAACATCCTGAAGACGTGGCGCAAAGTCGGCTCCCGCGGCGCCGGTGCGCGTGAAGAGTGGGCGTCGCGGCTGAAGCGCTCGAAAAAGCGGGATGACTTCGCGGCGGCGATGGGGAGTGGCAATATCGAAGCGGCTATCGCGCAGCTCGCATTGCATGCGCGCACGATGGCGGAAGAGAAGCCGGCCCTCGCCACGCGCGCGTCGTCCGGCAAGGCGATTGATGCGATGTACGAGGCTTGCCCCGAATTGCTCGGCGGATCGGCGGACTTGACCGGTTCCAACAATACGCAAGCGAAGGGCGCTGAGGATTTCACGCCCGAGAACCGGCTTGGCCGTTACGTGCGCTACGGCATTCGCGAGCACGGCATGGCGTCGGCGATGAACGGCATGGCGCTGCATGGCGGCGTTATTCCGTTCGGAGGCACGTTCTTGGTTTTCTCCGATTATGCGCGGCCGGCGATCCGGCTTGCGGCGCTGAGCCGAGTGCGCGTGATCCACGTGCTGACGCACGATTCGATTGGGCTCGGCGAAGACGGGCCGACGCACCAGCCGGTCGAGCATTTGGCGGCGCTGCGCGCGATTCCGAACCTTTATGTTTTCCGGCCGGCCGATGCGGTGGAAACGGCTGAGTGCTGGCAGGCGGCGCTGTTGCGCGACGATGGGCCGAGCGCGCTGGCGCTTTCGCGGCAGGCGACGCCGGCGTTGCGCAACGATGCGAGCGAGAACCTTTCGGCGCGCGGCGCCTATGAATTGCTGCCGGCGGAAGGCGGGCCGTCGCGTGTAGCGATCTTCGCGACGGGCACTGAAGTGGCTCTCGCTGTGAAGGCGCGCGAGGCGTTGCAGGCGGAGGGCGTGCCGACGCGCGTTGTGTCGGCGCCGTGTTTTGAATTGTTCGAGCAGCAGAGCGACGATTACCAGGACGCGGTCTGCGGCGACGATGAGGAGCTGAAGATTGGCGTCGAAGCGGCGGTCGGGCAGGGCTGGTTCGAGGCCTTCGGGCTCGATGCGTTCATCGGCATGTCCACCTTCGGCGCCTCCGCGCCGGCGAAGGACGTTTACGCCCACTTCGGCATCACGGCCGAGGCGATCGTCGAGACCGCGAAGGACCTCCTTTAGGCGGCTGACCGGCCTCGGAACTTCGCGCCAGCGCTCTATGTTCAAGAGGCGGCATGACAGACGCCATCACCTATGAAGCGCTGGACGCGCCCATCGTTCTCCTCGTGGAGGACGAAGTGCTGATCCGCATGGCGATGGCGGACGCGCTGCGCGACGAGGGCTTCGTCGTGATCGAGGCCACCTATCCCAAGGAGGCGGTGAGCGCCGTGAATGGAGGGCTTAGGCCCCACGTGCTCTTCACCGACATCCGCATGCCGGGAGACATGGACGGCGTGGCGCTGGCCGGCGTGCTGCAAGCTCAACTGCCAGACCTGCACGTGTTCATCGCCTCGGGCCACGAGAAGGGCGTGAGCGAAGCAAGCCGTCTGCAGAACTTCATCGTGAAGCCGTACGAGCCCACCGAAGTGGCCAAGCGCATCATGATGGAGTTGGAGGCGGCGATCGTCTGACGCCTCGTTTCGCTAGGTTCGAGAGTCCAGTTCGCGCAGTTTGTGCGGATCGTCCGCCAGGGCGCGCGGTGCGATCAGCAATCCGTTTGGCGCGGCGATGACGATGAGGTCCTCGCCCTCGACCGCGGTCGCCTTCATCCCGCTCGTCTGCATTTTCGCGACATCAGCGGCGGCGGCTGGACCGAGGATGGCGTAGCCGTCGGCGTTGCGGGGCGTGAGGCGCCAGATTTCGTCCCAGGAACCGATGTCGGCCCAGCCGATGGCGCAGGGCGCGACGGCGGCGCGGGATGTTTTTTCCATGACCGCTATGTCGAGCGCTTGCGCGGGGACTTGCGCGAAGAGCGCGGCGTCGAGGTGGACTTCGTCGCGCGTGCGGCGCGCGGCCGTGAGTGCGGAGAGGGCGGCATCGCGGATGGCGGCGCTGGCGGCGAATTCGGCGAGCAGCGTTTGCGGTTGGAAGAGGAAGATCCCGGCGTTCCAGGAATAGCCTCCGGCTTCCAGATAAAGTTTCGCAGTTTCCGCGTTTGGCTTTTCCTTGAAGGACTCGA
>JAEWNX010000343.1 GCA_023461135.1 Pseudomonadota bacterium | reverse complement strand
GCCACGCCCGATCAACC
Organism: Pseudomonadota bacterium; assembly: GCA_023461135.1. GTDB lineage: Bacteria > Pseudomonadota > Alphaproteobacteria > Caulobacterales > Aquidulcibacteraceae > Vitreimonas. The sequence goes on along the minus strand of JAEWNX010000343.1, from coordinate 6,354 downwards.
GCGCGATCTGGTGCGCCGCCTCAAGTCTTTCCTGGAAGAGCACACGCCGTTCGAATGGCGCATCCGATCCACTGAAGAGCGCGCAGCGCCCGTCGAAAGCCTCGCCGAGCGCCGCAAGCGCGAGGAAGCGCGCGCGCTGGAAGACCTGAAGCGCCAGCCGTTCGTCGCCGAAGCGCTGAAAGCCTTTCCAGGTGCAGAAATCGTGCAGGTGAAGCAGCCGGCCGATGAGAACGCGCCGCCCGCCGACGTCGCCCAATTCCCAAAAAGAGACGCCTCCGCGCCCTCCCCGGCGCGCAAGAAGGAAGCCGAGCAATGAAGGACATCTCGCAGATCATGCGCCAGGCGCAGCAGATGCAGGCCAAGATCAACGAGGCGCAGAAGAAGCTCGAAGCCATGGAAGTCGAAGGCTCCGCCGGCGGCGGCATGGTGAAGGTGAAGCTCTCAGGCAAGAACGCGATGGTAGGTCTCGCCATCGATCCCTCGCTGATGAGCGACGACCGCGAAATCCTCGAAGACCTGATCAAAGCCGCGCACGACGACGCGCGCCGCAAACTCGAAGACGCGCAGAACGAAGAGATGAAGGGCCTCTCCGGCGGCCTCGGCATCCTGCCCGGCTTCAAGATGCCGTTCTGACGGTCTGGTCGAATGCGGCTTCCGCTTCCGCTTCTTCTTTTTGTCGCCCTGAGCCTTGGCGGCGGCCTTTTGATCGGCGCGTTCAACACGCCCGGCGAGTGGTACGCCGCACTGGCGAAGCCGCCATTCAATCCGCCGGGCTGGCTCTTCGGCCCTGTATGGACGACGCTCTATATCCTGATCGGCATCGCCGGCTGGCGCACATGGAAAGACGCCCGCTCGAGCGGGGCGATGTGGCTGTGGTGGGGACAAATGGCGCTGAACTTCGCCTGGTCGCCGGTTTTCTTCTCGCTGCACAACATCGCCGGAGCGCTTGCGATCATCGTCGCGCTGTTGCTGACGATCCTCGCCTTCATCGCCGTGACCTGGAAGCGAGACCGCACATCAGCGCTTCTCTTCCTGCCCTACGCCGCCTGGGTCGCGTTCGCCTCGTTGCTCAACGGCTCGATCCTCGCGCTGAACACCTGACATGCGCTCGAAATCCATCACCGCTGCGCCTGAGATCGAAGCGCTCATCGCGCTTCTCTCGAAAGTGCCGGGTTTGGGCCCGCGTTCGGCGCGGCGCGCGGCGTTGCAGCTTCTGAAGAAGAAGGATCAGCTCATGGTCCCGCTCGCCGCCGCGCTTTCCGAAGCGGCGGTGAAAGTGCGCGCGTGCTCCAATTGCGGCGCGCTCGACACGCAGGACCCGTGCGCGCTGTGCTCGGCGCCCGATCGCGACGATGGGCTCATCTGCGTCGTCGCCGAAGTTGGCGATGTGTGGGCGCTGGAACGCGCCGGCGCCTTCAAAGGCCGCTACCACGTTCTGGGCGGCGTGCTTTCCGCCCTCGACGGCGTGCGGCCCGAGGACTTGCGCATCGCCAAACTCATGGAGCGCGCCTCGGCGCCCGGCGTGCGCGAGATTATCCTGGCGCTCTCCGCCACCGTCGACGGCCAAACGACGGCGCACTATCTCGCCGAACGCCTGCAGCCCCTCGGCGTCGCCACCAGCCGCCTCTCGCAAGGCGTCCCTGTCGGCGGCGAACTCGATCTCCTGGACGACGGAACCCTGTTCGCGGCGCTGCAGAGCCGGCGCCCCTCTTAGACGTTCTACCCTCTGGGATGGCGCTCGATGCATTTGGTGCGCGCACGCGTGATGCGCGGGTCCATGTTGCCCGTTTCGCGGAAGCGCGCGAGCGCGGCCTCGTATTCCTCGTAGGTCAACGTGCGCGTCAGACTATCCCACGTGCAGGTGCACACGGCGCTGGCGCTCGGGCATGAGGTTTCGAAACGCGCGCGCGCCGCTTCGGGATAAGGGTTCGGCGCGCTTGGACCGCACGACGCCAACACAGCCGCCGCGCCAAGTGCGATCAAGCTCAGCCGCATCAGCATCACTCCCCGGCAAATCTTGCCGTGCATTGAGGTTGATTATACGCAAACAGCGTTAAGAGAGCACACAGGCAAAGCGGTTAAGGCGCGGGCGGCTCCTCCGGCGGCGCGCCGGCCTGATCGCGGCACTCCATCGCATAGCGCTGAATCTCGTCATAGAGCGGATGCGCCACTTGCTCGTTGGGCGGCAGCCGCTCGAACGTTGCGAATTCGTCCGGCGGAATCTCGCGCGTGATCCGCTCCCACGTACAGGGACAGACGTTCGCCGCCGGCCGCTGCGCTTGGCAGGCGCGCATGAAGTTGAGTTCGTACTGCGGCGGATAGGTCGTCGCCTCCTGCTGACCGCACGCGGCAAGCGCCAGCGTAAGCGCGATTGAAGCAAACAGTCTCATGCGGCGGACGCATCCTCTTGGTGGACGCCGAAGATGTTGCCTTCGGGATCGTGCAGGTAGGCGATATAGCCGACATTTGGGATCGGCGTCTTGGCGACGGCGACGCGACCGCCTGCTTGCGTCGCCGCACCGACCGCACTGTCCACGCTGTCGACGCCGAGCGTGCAGACGAACGCATTCACCGCTTGTCCATCCGCCGGCCGCGCTCCGCGCCGGCGCAACAAGCCGCCATTGATGCCGGGACCTTCGCCGGTCATGATCATCCAGTAATCGATCTCCGGAATATGACGAAAGCGCCAGCCGAAAACCTTCTCGTAGAACGCGACAGCGCGCTCCGGATTGTCGGCGTGGACTTCAAAATGGACGACGCGGGCCACGGAAACCCTCCCTCGCGGAAGCCATAGCCTCAGTTCGCGCCCTCTTCCAGCAATCTTCGCCCGATCACTTGGGCCTGGATTTCGCCGGCGCCTTCGAAAATGTTGAGGATGCGCGCGTCGCACAACACGCGGCTGATCGGGTATTCCAGCGCAAAGCCGTTGCCGCCGTGGATTTGCAGCGCATTGTCGGCGGCGGACCACGCCACGCGCGCGGCCAGAAGCTTCGCCATGCCCGCCTCGAGATCGCAGCGTTTGCCGCTGTCTTTGCGGCGCGCCGCGAAATACGCGATCTGCCGCGCGGCCATGATTTCGGCAGCCATCATGACCAGCTTGTTGGCCACGCGCGGGAAGTTGAATATCTCCGTCCCGAATTGCCTGCGCTCCAGCGCATATTGCAGCCCCAGCTCCAGCGCGCATTGCGCCACGCCGACAGCGCGCGCCGCCGTCTGGATGCGCGCGGATTCGAATGTCGCCATCAACTGCTTGAAACCCTGCCCCTCTTCGCCGCCGAGCAGATTGGCGACAGGCACGCGAAAGCCGTCAAAGCCGATCTCGTATTCCTTCATGCCGCGATAGCCGAGCACCTCGATCTCGCCGCCGCTCATGCCCTGCGCCGGGAATGCATCCCCGTCGCGCCCCCGCGGCTTTTCCGCCAGCAGCATGGACAGGCCACGGTGGTCTGTGGACGACGCATCTGTGCGCACCAGCAGCGTCATCAGATCGGCGCGCGCTGCATGCGTGATCCAGGTCTTGGCGCCGGTCACGACATAATCGGCGCCTTCCTTAGCAGCGCGCGTCTTGAGGCTGGCGAGATCGGAGCCAGTGTTCGGCTCGGTGAACACGGCGGTGGGAAGAATTTCCGCAGACGCGATCTTCGGCAGCCAGTGTTGCTTCTGGTCCGGCGCGCCGCCCGTGAGGATCAGCTCCGCCGCGATCTCCGACCGCGTGCCGAGCGACCCCACGCCGATATAGCCGCGCGACAATTCTTCAGAGACGATGCACATCGCCGTCTTGCCCAGCCCCGCGCCCCCGTACTCTTCCGGGATGGTCAGTCCGAACACCCCCAGCTCGCCCATGTGCTCGATAATTTCGAGCGGAATGAGTTCATCGCGCAGATGCCAGCCGTGCGCGTGCGGGACGATTTCAGCGTCGGCAAATTTGCGGAACTGATCGCGGATGAGGTCGAGATCGCCATCGAGCCCGGTCGCTTCCAGAGTTGCACGCCCGCGCGCCTCGCGCAGCAAGTCGGCAAGCCGGGTCTTCTCCGACTGCGATACGTCGAGCGCAGCGCGCGGCGCCGCAACGCCAAAATCCGCCGGCCGGATCGTCTCCACTTGCGACATCGCAACGCCGCCCGCGAGTTGCGCGGCGTATTCGCCTGCAAGCAGCTTGGCGAGCAAACGCTCGGTCTCGCCGAACTTGCCTTGCTCGTTCAGCGCCCGCGCCCAGTCCCTCACTTCGCGCAACGTCTCCGCATAGGTCGCGACCCAGGCGAGGCCGTGCACGATGTGCTGCTCGCGGTCGAGCGCGGCGCGGTCGAGCTTGCCGCCGGCGGACACGCGTGGCCGCACCGCGGCGCGCGCCCCATCGGCGTAAGCGGCGGCGGCGGAGGCGATCGTTTCGAGTGCGGACAAAAGATCGGCGGACAGGTCGGGCTCCCTCGGCAAGCCGCGCAGCATACGCCGCCTCTTCGCACCTGCGAAAGGGGCGCCGTAGCGGCGCGGCTTTTCAATTTCGGCGCATGTCTCTACGCAAGCATAAGGAGTGAGTTGATGCTGCGCGTTCTCTTGGTTTCCGTCGTCCTCGGCCTCGCCGCCTGCACCGATGCGCAAGACGCAAAAATCCAGCGCTCGGCCAATGCCGACGACATCCGGGTCGAAGCGCCGGAACCCGACGCCCGCATCACCTCCCCGCTCCGCGCATCGGGCGTCGCCGACAACAGTTGGTATTTCGAAGCTGTGTTCCCCGCCCGGCTGATGGCGCACGACGGCACGATGATCGCCGAAGCGCCCGCCGTGGCTGCTAGCGATTGGATGAGGCCCGGCAACGTGCCGTTCAACGTCGAGATGGCGTTCACCGTGGACGAGGAAATGGAAGCGACGCTGGTGCTCGAAGAGGACATGCCGGGCGAGAATCGCGAGCCGCGCCAGGTGCGCATTCCCGTCGTGCTCCTGCCCGGGGCGCAGTGACCAACCAGCCGCTCGCCTCCGAGGCGGTGACGCACGCCGCCGGCGGCGAAGTGCTGGTTCAAGTTCTGGTGTTCCTCGCGGCGACGTGCGTCGTCGTCCCTGCGCTGCGCAAAGCCCGGCTCTCGTCGGTCATGGGCTTTCTGCTGATCGGCGTGGCGATGGGGCCGCATGTGCTGGGCCGCTGGGCGCAGACCTGGCCATGGCTCGGCGCCTTCGAAATCGAGAGCTATGAACCGACACAGGTGCTCGCCGAACTCGGCGTCATCTTCCTTTTGTTCGTGATCGGCCTCGAAGTGTCGTTCGAGCGCTTGTGGGCGCTGAAGCGCTATGTGTTCGGCCTCGGCCTCGCGCAGGTCGCACTGTCGGCAGTCGCGATCGCCATCGCGGCCCTCGCCTTCGGCAACGCCTTTCCGGTGGCCGCCGTGATCGGTCTTGCGTTTGCCCTCTCCTCGACCGCGCTCGTGCTCCAGCTCCTGCGCGAGCGGCGGCAGATCGCCACCAGCGCCGGGCGCGCCAGCTTCTCGGTACTGCTCATGCAGGACCTGATGGTGGTGCCCATCCTCTTCCTCGTCGCCGCGCTCAGCCCGCGCAGCGCCGCGTTCGGCCCGAACCAGATCGGCGTGGCGCTGCTGACGTCGCTGCTCTCTCTCGCGATCATTCTCGCCGTCGGCCGGCTGGTGCTGCGCCCGTTGTTTCGCTGGGTCGCCGCCGCCAACAGCCGCGAAATCTTCATCGCAGCGGCGATGCTCGCCGCCATCGGCATGGGCGCTGCGGCGGAAGCCGCCAGGCTCTCGATGGCGCTCGGCGCATTTCTCGGCGGCCTGCTGCTCGCCGAAACTGAATTCCGGCACCAGATCGAAGCCGACCTCGATCCGTTCAAGGACCTGCTGCTCGGCCTCTTCTTCGTCACCGTCGGCATGCAGATCGACGTCGGGCTGCTGTTGCGCGAACCTGTGCTGGTCGTCATCGGCGTCGTTGGTCTCTTCGTCGTCAAAGGCGCGATCCTCGCGCCCTTGGCGCGCGCGTTTGGCCTCTCCTGGCCGCGCGCGGTTGAAATCGCCTTCCTGCTCGGCGGCGCCGGCGAGTTCGCCTTCGTCGTGATCGGCGCCGCACGCGGCGGCGAGGCCATTCCCGCACTCACCGCCGACTACATGCTGATGGTCGCCGCGCTTTCCATTTTCGTCACGCCGCTTGTGGCGACGCTTGGCACGTACATCGCCCATCGCCTCCGCAGCGCCCCGACGCCGCCGCCGGAAGCGACATTCGAAAGCGGTCACGTCGTGATCGCCGGTTTTGGCCGCGTCGGACAGATGCTCGCCGATCTCCTGAGTTCGCAGGAAATCCCGCACATCGCGGTGGAGGGCGAGATGAGCGAAATCGTCGCCACCTTCTCGGGCA
>JAEWNX010000342.1 GCA_023461135.1 Pseudomonadota bacterium | reverse complement strand
GGAGTGAGTTGCCAATGAAAGCCAAGCGTCGAAGAGGAGGTGTCATGAATGCTCCGGGCTCTTCACGGCAACGAACAGCCGGGAGAGCAATTTGAAGTGGTTGGGCGCTAAACGGCTCGCGCGCTGCTACGCGAGCCAAAACGCGCGGGCGGCAACCAGCGCCAGCAGGATAAACGGGATCACATAAGGAGGAATGAACCACTTGCGCGTTCCATCGTCGTTGAGGGAGGCGACGTGGTTGGAAGTGCCGGCGGGATGAGAAGAGACGGGCATGATGAGCTCCATGGCGGGAGCACACGCATCTCTCAGTCGACGCAACGCCAATTTGTGGGGGTCGATGGGAGTACAATTGCTGAAACCACGCTCCGGCGCCAACAAAATATGGATTTTTTGTGCGGAGCGACTTTGGCCGACGCCACGAAGATGACGAGGCACATGAAATCACGCATGCGTGACAGCAAACCAAGCAGCTATGCCGACAAGCACGCATCCCAGCGTGAACAGAAGCGATCGTGTGCGCGCCGAGAGCGGGCCCATTACGAGATCGCCGCGCAGCCGTACGCGGCCCATGCTGCGAACCACGCAGTGGCGCCGCAAACAACAAGCATCAAAGGATGAACGATTTTCAGTTCGGGGCTCCGAAGCGGGAGTACACTGTGTCTCAGTCGCCGAAGCGCCTCACCAGGAAGCCGACGATGAGGTCAATGTGCGGCCATGTTCAAACCTGCATGCTTGGCGGCGTTTTTCCCGTGCGTTCCAGACGCACCAACAGGTGGTCGCCCTTCCAAACTTCGACGATTGCGGTTTCTAGGCGGCTCAGGCGCCCATATGCGATGGCGTCGTTGTCCGTCTCGAATGGTGTGAACTCAGATCGCTGCGTATGGCCCGCGTCGTTCTTGAAGCAGATGGAATAATGCATGAGAGCCGCTCCGGGCTCAGAAGGGCCAAGACCTTCGCATCGGGCCGGCCGCTGAGAGTGGGACCCGCGCCAGCGGATCTGCTCGATCGTACATGTTGTCGCCCCGGCGCTTATTCAATGAGCAGTGCTGCGCGCGACAGAGACCTTCCGCATCCCAACCGACGGCCGTTGCGCCTCCAACGTGACGATGTCGGCTTTTGATCACCTCCAGGCGCTGCTGACGCGCGGTCGCTCAGTTTGAGGAGACGGGCGGGCTAACAAGGTCGTTCCGCACCAGACGGGCCAGAAGCTCGGCGCCTTGCCAAACTTCCACCATGGCGACCTCGCGCGTACCCTTGCGTCCGTAAGCGATCGCGTCGTTGTCAGTTTTGAAGCGTGTGTACTCGGAGCGTTGGGTATGGCCGCGGTCGTTCTTGAAGCAGATCGTGTAATGCATGGGAGATGTTCCAGTTCTCGAGGGCCGAGGCCTTCGCATCAGGCCCGCCGCGGCGCACGGGAGAGCGGTCCGCACTGTGCGTATGTCGTCTGGCCGACATTAGATCAATCGTTCACCGCATGCCGGAACCGCTCGCGACTAGTCCACGAGTAACGCGTAACCTGCGAACCCGGCATACAGGGCAACCACACCTATCAAGAAGGCCCAGCATATCGAACGAGAGGCAGGCATTTTGCACTAGTCCGCGTTCTCACACGCAGCCGCCGAGCGCCAAGCGGGTGCAACTTCACGAATGGACGAGCCTCTGCGGCGCGCATGCGTGGCCGCGCTCGCGGCCGCGGCGGCTTCACTTGAGCTCGTAAGCAAGAAGGACGTGGATACGCAGGCGCCAGCATCGCCCTCGATCGTAAGCACGCCGCCAAGGGACTGCGCCATCTCCGACATCAGCCTGGCGCCCAGCGAATTCGGACGCTTGCCCGAGAACCCTGCGCCGTCATCCTTGATCATGAGGGCGACCGAGGTTTCGCTCCGAGACAGGCTGACATTGATCATGCCGGTGCGTCCATGCGGGAAGGCGTGCTTGATCGCGTTGCTGATCGCTTCACCGACGATCAGCGCCACGGGCGCGGCGCGCGCGGCTTCCAGCTCTAGCGGATCTGCATGCAGTGCGAGTTGAACTTCTGCTGGGACGAGCAGCGCGAATCCCTCGCAGAGCTCGGCAAGATAGGTCGGCATATCAATCAGGTCCGACCCGCCATCCTGTTGGCGAGAGAGGATGTCGTGCATGCGCGCAAGATGGTGGAGGCGCTGAATGGCCTGATCCAGCGCTTGCCTCACACGCAGTGCGCGGCTGCGCTGTTTCTGAAGGCGCAAGAGCCCGATAGCCATCGCGATGCTGTTCTTGGCGCGGTGATTGACCTCACGCAGCAATGTTTCCTGACAGTCGAGAAGCTCGTGCACGCTCCCGGCCCGTTCAAATTGTTCCTGAAGTATTGTCATGTTCGCCTCCCGGCGCAGCGCCGGATTTGAAGTGAGACCGAACCATCAGCGCGCGCCACATCCCGCGCAATGAAGCCTCCTAATCTTCGCCTCGTCTGGCCAGAATTGGACTCTGGCTGGGAATTTTGCAGGCCCTGGGACAGTTGGACCGACAGGGGCGTCGCCGCCCAGCTGAGCTCTTTTGCACAGGTCTGTCGCTACTGCATTTCGCTCTAATCGCGCAGCAGCACGGTAAGCAGCGAAGAATGCACTTCGAGATGGCCGTTGTACTCGATGAAGCCCAGTCGGCGGAATTTGTTCATGAAGAAGCTAATGCGTGACCGCGTGGTGCCGACGATGGCGGCAAGCGTCTCCTGGCTGACTTTGGCGGTGATCGGCTGCGGGGCGCCGTCCTTGCCGAAATTGGCGAGGAGCAGCAGCGTGCGCGCGAGACGCTTTTCGCTCGAACTAAACAGTTGATCGACAAGATCGGCTTCGATCCGGCCATTGCGGGTCAGCAAATGCGCCATAAAGAGTTCGGCGAAGGCTGGCTCGGCTTGCAGCATCCGGACCATTTCGGCTTTCTCGACGCACGTGACCTCGCACGCTGTGAGCG
>JAEWNX010000341.1 GCA_023461135.1 Pseudomonadota bacterium | reverse complement strand
CACGATCAGCGCCCGGCCATCCTCGATCTGGAGATCCATGGCCGGCACTGAAAAACGACGCGCGCCCGGCACGCTGCGCATGCGGTCGAGCGCGCCGAGCGAGACCCGTCCTTGTGGCGTCAAGCGGATGCGCAGATGCGGAGAAACGACCCGTACGCGCTCGAGCCTCGGCGCCAGCCCCGCCCAGCGCCAGCGCGCTTCGATGCGCTCGATCGATGCGTCGGGCGCGCTCTCGGCGCCGAAGCGCACGTTGCGCAGCACGATGCCGCCAAGGTCGAGGTTAATGATCTCGAAATCGGCTTCCGCACCGCGCTCGGCCAGCGCCGCGCTCAACATGAATTCAGCAATTGGAAACCGCATGAGCCACAGCGCGAGCGCCAACGCGGCCGTGCTCACGCCCAGCGCGGCCAGCGCCGTGGTCCAGCCGATCAGAAATCGGCGCGCCGGTTGCGGTGTCTCGCCATCCGGCCGCGGCGCCGGTTGTTCTTGACTCGCAACGGCCTGGTTAGACCTATGTGCCATGGTCCTTCGCTTGGCGCGGTCCTTGCTCGATGAGGGCGTCCCCGAGTTCATGGAAATGCCGCGAACTGAGTTTCCGGTCAGATAACCAAAGGACGAAAAAGGCTTGTCCTTTGTGTGTTTTTCGCGGACTCCGACGATTGGAGCGTAAGTTTGAGAGCTGAGTTCGCTCATCGCCTCATGAAGGCCAGGAAAGGTTTAGCGGCGTTCATGATTATGAGCGTCGCCGCCGCGCTTGGCCTGGCCTTCGCTTGGAACGTCGGTCTCTTCGGCGCGGGCGCGGCCGCAACGGCCGCTCAAAACGCGGCCATTCATGAAGAAGCAGCGCTTCGGGCCGAGCACCTGGCCTTTACAGAACCTTACCTGGCGCACGAAACGCGCGAGGTCCGAGTCGCCAACGGGGAGACATTGGCGAGCCTGATCACCCGCGCCGGCGGATCGCCCGCGGAGGCCAGCGCGGCCACCAGCTCGATTGGTTCCGTGTACGATCCGCGCCGCCTCCGGCCCGGCCAGTCGATCAGCTTGTTCTTCTCGCGCCGCGCCGGGCAGGCGCAGCTCACGGGCATCGCCTTCCGCTCCGAGCCGGGCGCCTCGGTCACGGCGAACCGCACCACCGCCGGCGGCTTCGCCGCGCGTGAAGTGCTGATGCCGGTGTCGTTCGAGATCGCGCGCATCGCTGCGGCGGTGGAGACCAGCCTGTACGCTAGTGCGCTCGCGCACGGCGCGACCGACCGCGAGATCGCTGCGCTGGCGGATGCGTTCTCCTATGACGTCGATTTCCAACGCGATGTGCGCCAGGGCGACGAGTTCGAACTCGTGTTCGAACGCTTCTACGACGACGAGGGCAATACAGTGCGTACCGGCGAACTATTGTTCGTCGGTCTGGAATCCCGGCGCGGGTCGCGCGCGTTCTATCAATTCCTGGCGCCCGGTGACTCGCGTCCCGACTGGTACGACGCCGACGGCAAGAGCGCGCGGCGCTTCCTGATGAAGACGCCGATCAACGGCGCGCGGCTCTCGTCGGGCTTCGGCATGCGCCGCCATCCGATCCTCGGTTATTCGCGCATGCACCGCGGCACGGACTTCGCGGCGCCGACAGGCACGCCGATCCTTGCGGCGGGCGATGGCACGGTTCTGCGCGTCGGCCGCTATGGCGCGTATGGAAATTACGTCCGCATCCGCCACGCCAACGGCTACGAAACCGCCTACGCGCACATGTCGCGTTTCGGACGCGGCATGCGCAGCGGCGTTCAAGTGCGGCAAGGGCAGGTGATCGGTTATGTCGGCACCACCGGCCGCTCGACCGGCCCGCACCTTCACTATGAAGTGTTGCGCCGCGGCCAGCAGATCAATCCCGTGAATCTACGCGTTGCGAACGGGCGGAACCTGGAAGGGCGTGCGCTGGAACTCTTCCAGATCGAGCGCCAGCGCATCGACACACTGCGCCAGGTTCGTGCGCGCGAAACGCCGGCGCAGCAAACCTTCCTGCGCGCGGTCAGTGGCGACACCGCACCTGGCGGCGCGCCGTAACGGATTCAACTTCACGGTTGAGAACGGTTTCAAACCATCGCATGGTGACGCTCACCCTAGGGTTGGTCAGGTGTTCGCACCGAGCCGAAAATTGAGCGAAGCGATTGGATGATGCCAGCAAGGGCAATGATCGCAGACGATCATGAGCTGTTCCGCAGCGGCCTCAAGCAGTTGCTGCACGATGTCTTGTCGATCGAGGATGTTCGTGAAGCTGAGACCTTGGATCAAGCCATCGAAATCTTGACCAACGAAGGCGCAGGCGATCTTGTGCTTGTCGACCTCAACATGCCTGGCATGTCCGGCCCGGAAGCGTTGGCTGCACTGCGCGACGGATTCCCGGACGCGAAGGTGGCGGTGGTGTCGGCCTGGGATGGCCGGGCGGAGATCATCGCGGCGCTGAGCGCCGGCGTGCACGGCTACATTCCGAAGTCGATGAGCTCCGGCGAGATCGCCGGCGCGATCCGCGCGATCCTGGACGGACAAATCTTCGTGCCTGCCGCCCTCGGTAAACGCGAGGCCACTGAAGCGCCGCGCATGCAGCCGCAGCCCGTCGAAGCTAATGGCGGCGAGAAGCTGACGATCCGGCAGCGGGAAGTGCTTGGCGAATTACTGAAGGGGCGAGCGAGCAAGGAGATCGCGCGCGCGCTCAACATCGCCGAAGGCACGGTGAAGATTCATCTCGCGGCGATCTACCGCGCCTTGGGCGTGCGGACGCGCGCCGAGGCCATCGCCAAACTCAAATCGTCGACGAACTAGCTATTCGGCGGCCATTTGCGCCGCTGCGAGCTGATTGAGGTCGCGCGGGTTGACGGGCTTGATCAGCCACGCAAAGCCGGACGCCTGCAGCAGCGCCAGCGTGTCTGCCGCAGTGTCGCCTGTGATGACGATGACGTGCGGCGGGGGCGTGAGACGGGCGCGCAAGCGCCGGGCGACTTCGATGCCTTGCAGCTCGCCGTCGATGCGCAGATCCATGATGAGCAATAGCGGCGTGAAGCCGTCTTCGATCGCACGCAGCGCATCGCTCTCGTTCGCGGCGGTGCGCACGCGGGCGCCGATATCGGTCAGCGCGCTCGCAACCGCTTCGCGAGCAAGCTGCTCATCGTCCACAACGAGCGCCGTCGCGCCGCCGAGGCCCTGCGGCGACGCCATCGGCTCCGGGGTTTTCTCCACCTCCTGGGGGGATAGGAGGGGCCGCAGTATGAATCGCACGCCTTGGCCGAGCTCGGACTTCAACTCCATCGGCATCTCGAGCGCACGCGCGATGCCGCGCACGATGGCAAGGCCAAGACCGAGCCCGTCGGCGCGGCTCTCCAGACGGACGAATTCCTCGAACACGCGCGCTTGATCCTCAGCGGAAATGCCAGGTCCGTCGTCCGCGACGACGATCTCGGCGCGATCGCCAATTGGGCGGGCGCTGAGCCGCGCATGACCTCCGCCGTGTTTCAGCGCGTTCGACACGAGATTGCGCAAGGCGCGCTCGATCAGAACAGGATCGGAGCGCAGCCGAAGCGGCGTCCGCTCAACTTCGACTTTGCCCTCCGGGTTCTCCGCGGCGAGCCGATCGAACACGTCTTGCAGTGGAAAATCGCTGATCTCGGGATCCACCGCGCCGGCCTGAATGCGGGCGAGATCGAGCAGGGTGGAAAACATCGCGATCATCGAATCCGTCGCGCGCTCCATCTTGGCGAGGATGCCGCGCGCTTCGGGATTGTCGATGCGCCGGTCAAGCGCGCTCAGATAGAGCGTCAGCGCATGCAGCGGCTGGCGCATGTCGTGGCTGGCCACAGCGAGAAAGCGCGTCTTGGCAAGATCCGACGCAGCGGCGCGCTCGCGCGCATCCTCGGCCGCCTCGCGCGCCGCCGTCAGCGCCCCGAACGTCGCGCGCCATGTCTGGCGTTCGTGGTAGAGCGCCAGGACGGTGACAGCGACGGCGATCATCGCCAGCAGCGCGAGGGCCCCGCCGAGCCAGTAGAGCCGCGCCGTGGTCCGACGCTCAGCGGCCCGCGTCGTCTCCAGCAATTGGTCGATGTTGCGCAACAGGTCCTGCGCCTCGCCGCGCAATGCGTCCATCGTTGCTTTCGAGGTTGTCAGCGCCTCGCGCATCGCTCGTGAGGAAGGGCGCTGTTCGATATGTGCGGCCAGTTGCGCAAATGCGCGCTGCGCCAGCATCTCGGCGCGATCGATATCGGTCTCGAGCGCGGGGTGTGCGCTGACCGCTTCCCGCAGGGTCGCCAAGTGATTGAGCGCGGCGGTGCGGCCGCTCTCGTAAGGCTCGAGAAATTGCGGGTCGTTGGTGAGGAGATAGCCGCGCTGGGCGGTCTCGGCGTCGATTGACGCTTGCATCAGCCCGTAGACGGCGATCCGCGCAGCGCGCGCATCCGAGAGTTCACGCATGACGTTCGCGCGTGAGCCCGCTAGCCCGACCAGCGCCACGACAATGGCGAGAATGGCGGCCGCCAGCAGCGTCGCCGTCAGGGCCATGAGCCGCTCGGGGCGGCTCAATCCGTGCAACGCGGGCGCCCGCACGGGCTCGTCCTCTAAGCTCGCTCCAGCCATTCGATGATCGACTTAGCGCGCGCCGGCTTTTGCATCACGTCAAAACCGGCCTGGGCCGCTTCGGCCGTGGCGCGGCCGGTAAAGGAGCCGGAGAGCACCAGCACGCGCGCAGTCGGGGCCGAGGTGCGCAAGCGCTTGACGAGGGAAATGCCGTCCTCGCCCTTTCCCAGATGGAAGTCGGTGATGATCCAGCGCACCTGATCCAGCCGCCCATTGGCCGCCGCAAGCGCGTCACCGCCCAGGCCGTGGATCACTTCCGCGCCCCAGTCCCGCAGGATGAGCAAAAGCGCCTCTGCGGCGGCGGCGTCGTCTTCAACGAGAAGAACGAGGCGCGTGGGATCGATGGTCATGCGCTGGCCCTGTCCGACCCGCGAACGTGAGCCGACTTCGGCGCGTCTCCAATAAGCCATTCGATCTAGGCCGCGGCCTAGGCCGTTTCTCGCGCGGAGCGATAGGTCTTCGACCCGGACTTACGTGCAATATTCGCGCGGCTCGTCATTTGTCATCTTTGACTCACGCCAAATATTCGGAACCGGGCAACAAGGACATGACAATGCGGCCTTTCGCCATTCAGAACGACGGCGGCGGGGACTACAACACTTGGGAAAGTTTAACGCCTGCGCGCGGGGAATCGGACTACTGCTCGCGCGATGGAGCAATGGCGCTGAAGGATAAGATCGAGTCCTATTGGCGTGAACGCGGTCAGGACGTGATGATCGCTCTGCACAATGTCGGGTTTCATCCTGCCATTCGCGCGGCGCGATACGACGTCCGGAGCGACATGGTCAACGGCATGCCGCGGGGCGCGCAGAAGACCAAGCGTCCATCGACCGAGCCCGTGCAGGCGGAAGAGTGCGAAGACTTCGACGACGCGCTCGTCGACTAGGGCGGGGGCCCTATGAAAGAGAAGGGCGCGGCGTTGCCGGGCCGCGCTCTGGTTTTTTTGGCGTCGGT
>JAEWNX010000340.1 GCA_023461135.1 Pseudomonadota bacterium | reverse complement strand
TACGCGACTTACGTCGGTTCATGGCGCAGCCGCTTTCAATTCGTTCGCGGTGAAGACTGCCTCACGCGCTACACAACCGAGCAAGGGCACACGCGCAGCTTCTGTGGGCGGTGCGGCACGCCGGTGCTGTACGAGCGCGCTGCTTCGCCCAACCACGTCAACATCCCGCGCGCTCTTTTCAGCAGCGGCACGGGACGCGAACCGCGTTACCACATCGCGATAGATCAACTGCAAGACTGGACCTATCTCGGCGAACCACTTGCGCCTCTTAAGGGTTTTCCCGGCGTCGTTTGGAATCGCGGCCGTCGCAGAAGCGTTTAGGCCGCGCGTTCCATTGTTGCTGTCATTTAACGGCGGAACCGCCGCACTCACTCGCGCCTCGCGCGTTTACCGCGACGCGCCGGTCCTGCGCCGGCAATCTCGAGTGGGAGTTTTTCAATGAAGAATGTTCTAGTCGCCACAGCGGCGACTGTCGCACTTGCCGTCGCCGCGCCGGCTCTGGCGCAAGTGAGCGTCGGCGGGGCCGTGCAAAATCAAACGCAAGGCGCCCTCAACACGCAATCGGTGACGCAGCCCGCCACGCAAGCGGCGGATCAAGCGCGCGAAGCGGCGCAAGATCAGGCGACCGAAACCACCGAACAAGCCGCCCAAACCGCCACCGCGCAGCCGTCCGCGGAAGCGTGTGGTTCGGCGAACGCGTCCGGCAGCGCGCAAACTGCGGCAGGATCGGCGAGCACAAGCGGCGGGGCGGAAGCCTGCGTTGCGGCGGCGCCGAGCACTGCGCCGGTCGCCAACGCCGCCGCCGACACGGCGCAACAAGCCGTCGGCGCGGTTGACAGCGCGGCCGATCAAGCCAGTGCGGCCGCAGCCGGCACTGGCGCCAGCGCAAGCGCCGCCTCCACCACCTCCGCGTCCGGCAGCGCCAGCACGCAAGGCGCAGGCGCCGCTGCCTCGAACACGACGCAAGCGTCCGCGAGCGGCGAGATGCCTTCGCAAGTCCAGGAAGCGATCGCTGACGGCCGCTACACCACGGACGATCTCAACCGCGCACAGCTCGCCGCGCTGCAAGGCCCGGCAAGCTGAATTAAGCGCCCTGAAGTGATCCATGAAATCGGCGGCGAGGCTTGGGCTTCGCCGTCTTTTTCTTGGGGCGATCAGACCGTTGAGATACGCCCGAGGAAGAGGCGCGCGCCTGTCGGCTTGTGGTGGAGCACGATGAAGAACGGGTGATCGGCTTTGAACTCGATCGGCGGCGGAGGCGGCGGGCCAACCGGCGCCGATGTTGTCACCATGTCAATCGCGGTGACGGCGGCCGCTTCCGTGCCCTCCTCGTCGATGGCGAGGAAGGTCTTGTGGATGACCTGGCTTATCGCGAGGTCTTCGTCGTCGGTGATGGCGGAGAAATCGGCGGCGCCGGTGAACGCGAGGTTGACGCCCATCGCTTGCAGCTCGCGATTGAGCGTGTAGTCCGCGCGCATTTCTACTTTCGGCAGCGTGAGGTCGAGACGCGGGCGCTCGGCCGCGCCGAGCCGCTGCATCCAGGCGGTGAGATTGGGGCCGGTGAGTTCGCGCTCAAAAGCCGCGATGCCCGTGCGTTCGCGGGGCAGGAAGACCGCGAGCGCGAAGGCGCCGTCGTCGTAGTCGAAGTCGGCGGCCTGGAATGTCGGCGTTTCGAGATAGCGGGCGTTGGTGAGCTGACGCATCAGCCGGGCGCGCACGCGGGTTTCTGCGCCCGTGAAGAAATCGCCGTCGCGCGTCGCGTTCGCCGTGAACTGGTCGCTCCATTTGCCCTTGAAATAAACGGCATTGGTGAGGACGAGGCGGCGCAGCGGATCGGGGACGGTGATGATCTCGGTGATGCGGTCGTGCGTCTCGCGCGCGGCCCATTGATTGATTTGCCGCAGGGCCGCTGGCTGATTGGCGATGAACGGCACGGGCTCGATCACGCCGCCCATCTCGTCGCGGATCATGCGCGCGTACTCGGGCCGCAGCGACATGGTGCGCTCGACCCAGGCCGCATTGGCGACCGTGAACTCGCTACCGCCGGTCTGGCTCTGCAACGCATTGGCGAGCGCGCGTGTCTGCTGCGCTTCGGATTGCGCCGAAGGGTCAAACCCAAACACGCGCGCGATCTCCGCGCCCGTCTCGCCGCCCGCGCCGGGATAGAGCAGCGCGAACGCGCTGGAGACGCTGTACGGCGAGACAAATTGGTTGCCTGGCGAGCCGGCGACGGCCCGATAGAGCGCGGTGTCGAAATCGGTGTCCGAGGGATCGACAGTCACGGGGCCAGTCGGCGCATCCCCCGGCGTGGACGGCTGTGGCGCCACGCACGCGCAAAGTGCCAGCGCCGTGGCGGACAAGAGCAAGGACCGTCGATGCATGTGAACCCTCCGCGTGGTCTGTCACGATAGCCGCGCGATTTGGGCGCATCTATGAACTGCTTAGGCCTTCCTCCGCCATGTGGAGCCGCTGGGATTATCCATCACCTCCACGCCGCGCGCGGCTAGGTCGTCGCGGATGCGGTCGGACCTAGCGTAGTCCTTCGCTTGCCGCGCGGCGACGCGTTCTGCCACGAGCGCGTCGATTTCCGCGGCCTGCTCGCCGAACGAAGCGCGGAACCACTGCGCCGGATCCTGCTGCAGCACGCCGAGCAATGCGCCAGCGGCTATGAGTTCCGCTTTCGCCGCGGCTTGCACATCTGTGCGCGTCGCGGTGTTGGCCGCCGTCGCCAGCGCGGAGAGTTCAGCGATAGCCTTTGGAGTATTAAGATCGTCGGCCAGCGCTTCGACGAAGGCGTTGAACACGCTCGACGTGGTCTTCAACGGCGGGGCCGGCAAGTGATGCAGCCTCTGCAACGCGCCGTAATAGCGATCCAGACTTGCCTGCGCTTGCGCGAGCAGGTCGTCGTTCCAATCCAGCGGCGCGCGATAATGCGCGGACAATAGCGCCCAGCGGATCGTCTCGCCTTGCCAGCCCTGCTCCAGCAATTCGCGCGGCGTGACGATGTTGCCGATGGACTTGGACATCTTCT
>JAEWNX010000339.1 GCA_023461135.1 Pseudomonadota bacterium | reverse complement strand
GGGGGGGCTGGGGCGGGCGCTGAGGCGGGGCTAAGCGCGCCGCCGCGGCGATGCCGATCACATTCCGAGCTTTGGCGCGGCGCCCGTGAGCGTGCCGGGCACGGTCGACGGCTGGTTCGCGCTGCACGAGCGCTTCGGGCGCCGTCCGATGGCCGAGCTGCTCGCGCCCGCTATCCACGCTGCGCGCGAGGGCGCGCCGATTCCGCAAACGATCGCCATGTACTGGGCCGCCGGCAAACGGCGCTACGACGCCGAATTCGCGGCCGGCCGGCTGCAGGAGGTCGCAAACGCGCGCCGCACGTATTTCTGCCAGGAAAATTGCGAACCCAACCGGCGCATGCCAGACGGGCACTCGCTGTTCGCCAACCCCGATCTCGCCAACACGCTGGAACTGATCGCGCGCGACGGACGCGACGCCTATTATCGCGGCCCTGTCGCGCGCACGATTGACCGGTACATGCGCCGTATCGGCGGCTGGTTGCGCTATGAAGACCTCGCCGCGCACCAAGGCGAGTGGGTCGATCCGGTGTGTGCGCCCTATCGCGATGTCGAAGTGTGCGAAATTCCGCCGAACAGCCAGGGTGTGGCGGCGCTGCAAACGCTGCGCATCCTCGATGGCTTCAATTTGCGCGACATGGGTTTCCTATCGCCTGACTCTCTGCACACGCAGATCGAGGCGACGCGACTTGCCTTCGCCGACCGCGCGCAATTCTACGGCGATCCGGCATTCACGCGCTTCGACGTGCGCCGGTTGCTGACGGACGACTACACCGCCCAACGTCGCGCGATGATCCACAACGATCGCGCCATGCCCCCGCCCCCGCATGCGGAGCTGCGCATCGACGGAGACACGACATATCTTACGACGGCCGACGCTGACGGCATGATGGTGTCGCTGATCCAGTCGAACTATCGCGGCATGGGCTCTGGCTTGGTGCCGGACGGTTTGGGCTTCATGCTGCAGGACCGCGCCGAACTCTTCTCGCTCGAGAGCGGGCACCCCAACGTCTATGCGCCGGGGCGGCGCCCGTTCCAGACCATCATTCCCGCGTTTGCGCTGCGCAACGGTCAGCCCTGGCTTTCATTCGGCGTCATGGGCGGGGACATGCAGCCTCAAGGCCACGTGCAGATCATCGTCAACCTTGTCGATTACGGGCTCGATCTGCAGGCGGCGGGCGATGCGGCGCGCTATCGCTTCTACGGCGGCGTAGAGCCAACGGGCGATGAGCCCGACGGCGTCGGCTTCGTGGCGATGGAGAACGGCGTGCTGCCCGACGTTCGCGCCGAGCTCGAGCGCCGCGGCCATCGCATTCGGCCCGCGGACGGCAGCTTCGGCGGCTACCAGGCCATCATGCGCAACGCGAACGGCGTGTACGAAGCCGCGACCGAGATGCGCAAAGACGGGACGGCGATGGCGTATTGATGCGCGCGCTCGCCATCGCCGCGCTGCTTTTGCTTACGGCCTGCGGGCCGCAGCTTGGGCCATTGGAGAAAGGCGAAACCGGGCGCGTCGTGCGCGCCTACAACGGCGATACGCTCGAACTCGACTCCGGGCTGCGCGTCTTCCTGGCCGAGATCGATGCCCCGCAAGGCGAGACCGCCTACGCAGCGCAGGCGCAAGGCGAGCTGGAAGCTCTGGCGCTGCATCGGGACGTGCAACTCGCCTATGGCGGCGCGCGGCGTTGGGTAGGACGTCCGCGCGAGGGCGACACTGGGCCGCCGCCGGAAGCCGCGATCGCGCATGTGTTCGTGAAAAGCGAAGGCGGGCGATGGTTCTGGCTGCAGCACGAACTTGTGTCGCGCGGCGCCGCTTACGGGCGCCCCCGCCGCGACAATCACGCCCGAACTGAAGAGCTGTTGAGCCTGGAGACGCAAGCGCGCGACGCGGAGCGCGGGCTTTGGGCGAGGCGCGAGTTTCGCGCGCTCACCGTGCGCGCCGCCTCCTCTCTCGCGCGCGAAGTCAACGAGACTTGCCTGCGGGGCGACGCGCCGTATCGCGTTGTCGAAGGCCGCGTGCGCCAAGCGCGGGTGTTCGAGCGGCGCGCATCACTCGACATGGAAGGCGCCCCGGCCGATGCGCCCTTCGCGCTGGTGGTGTTTGGCGACAGTTTTAGCGCCTGGGAGGGCGCGCCGCTTGCCTCGCTCACCGGCGCGCAGGTGCGGGCGCGCGGGCCGCTTGGCGTGTATCGCGGCGAGCCGCAGCTTTGCCTCGAACACGCCAGCCAGTTGGAGGTTGTCCGCGACAGCGCCGCACGAGGCTCGTGATGCTGACATCGTACGGCCTTCTCATGTTCGTGCGCGAAAGCGGGCGCCTTTCGGTTCTTCTCGTGCATCCCGGCGGCCCCTACTGGCGCACCAGGGACGATGGCGCGTGGTCCATCCCGAAAGGGCTGGCGAACGACGGCGAGGACGGCCTGGCGGCGGCGCAGCGCGAATTCTTCGAAGAGACAGGGCTGACGGCCCGAGCGCCGTTCATCGAGCTTGCGCCGCTCAAGCAGAAAGGGGGCAAGCTGGTGCGCTGCTGGGCCTTCGAGGGCGAGCACGCACCCGTCGCGCCCGGCGCCTCCACGTTCGAGATCGAATGGCCGCCGCGCTCAGGCAAGATGGCGCGCTTTCCGGAAGTGGATCGTGCGGAGTTCTTCCCGCTGGATGCAGCGCGCAAGAAAATCCTCGCTTCGCAGCTCGGTTTTCTCGATCAATTGGCTGAGGCTGAGCGCGCGGCGCAATCCTAGCCGACGTAACCGGCCGCCACGGGATCGCCGACGCGTGCTTCCAGTGCGCGCCGTAGTTTGGCGAGCGCGGCGCCTTCGATCTGCCGGACGCGCTCCTTGGAAATGCCGAGCCGTTCGCCGAGCGCTTCCAGGGTCACGGCTTCATCCTCGAGCTTGCGCTCCTTGATAATGAGACGCTCGCGTTCGGACAGATCGCACAGCGCGTCACGCACTAGGTTGGCCCGGGCGGCGCTGTCGTGCGCGTACATGGTCTCAAGTTCGGGGTCGGCGCCGTCATCTGCGAGCAAGTCCTGCCACTCGCCGTCGCCTTCATCGGTGAGCGGCGCATTGAGCGAACGATCCGGCGCAGAGAGGCGCGCGGCCATCGCATCAACGTCGTGCTCGGGAACGCCGAGCGCGTGCGCAACGCGCGCGCGGCCCGTCGGCGAGAGCATGCCTTCGCCGACATCGCCGATGCGTGCTCGCAGGCGGCGCAGATTGAAGAAGAGCGATTTCTGTGCAGAGGTCGTGCCGGTGCGCACGATCGACCAGTTGCGCAGAACGAAATCCTGCATCGCCGAGCGAATCCACCAGCTCGCATAAGTGGAAAAACGCACCTCTCGCTCCGGCTCGAACCGCGCGGCGGCTTGCATCAGACCCACGCAGCCTTCCTGGACCAGATCGCTAATGGGCAGCCCGTAATGGCGGATCCGCGACGCAATAGCGATGACAAGGCGAAGATAGGCCGTGATCAGCTCGTGCAGCGCGCGTTCGTCGCCGCGCTCACGCCAGCGGCGCGCCAGTTCGCGTTCGTGGTCGGCGGCCAAAAGCGGCGCGCGCATCGCGCTGCGGATGAAGCGTTGAGCTCCGCGTCTAAGGTCAAGATTTTCAGTGAGCGCCATGTCCTACCCTACGTCCCAACCGGCGACAGGTTCTTGGAGCCGCTGCGTGAAGCGCTACGGCCCTGTGTCACGAACGCGTGAGACGGCGGTTGGGCGCCAAAGCGCGCACATGGAAAGGCCGGCCACTCGTGCGGAGCGCCGGCCTTTTTTATGTTTTGCGACGAAAATCAGGCGGCGGCGGCCGTCTGCTTCTTTGACGCGAGGGACGCGGTCACCTTTTGCACAGCGTCGTCGCGGCCGATCTTCTCGACGGCGGCCAGCTCGCGCGCCATGCGATCCAGCGCGCTCTCGTACAATTGGCGCTCGGAGTAGGATTGCTCCGGCTGATCGCTCGCGCGGTGCAGGTCGCGCACCACTTCGGCGATCGAGACGAGATCGCCCGAGTTGATTTTCGCCTCGTATTCCTGGGCGCGGCGCGACCACATGGTCCGCTTGATGCGGGCGCGGCCCTGCAGCGTCTTCATCGCCTCATTGACCACATCCGCGGACGCGAGCGCGCGCATGCCGCACGACTTGGCCTTCGCGGTGGGCACCCGGAGGGTCATCTTGTCCTGCTCGAACGAGATCACGAACACGTCGAGGTCCAGCCCCGCGACCGATTGCTTCTCCACACCCATGACGCGTCCAACGCCGTGCGCCGGGTAGACGATGTGGTCGCCCGGGCGGAAAGCGATCGGCGGATTGGCGGTCTGCATACCTTGGTGCTCCGTTTCTTGTTGTCGTTACGGCAGCGGCAACCTTTCCCTTACGTCACATCAGACCGCACAGAGCTGAAG
>JAEWNX010000338.1 GCA_023461135.1 Pseudomonadota bacterium | reverse complement strand
AGCCTACAAGATCGCCGCACTCGATGCATTCAACCGCATGCCCACGCGTCAGGCGAGCATCATCGCACTCGATGCGCTGGCGGACGCCGTCCGCCGCACCCGCTGATTGCGCCCGATGCGCGTGGGTGCTTTGCTGCGCGCATGAGCGAGGCCCTGCCGGTCATCGATGTTGCTTCGTTGCGCGAGGGCGGTGACGGCGCATCTGCTGCGGCGCAGATCGGACGCGCATGCCGCGATCTCGGTTTCTTCTACGCCACGGGGCATGGCGTCGGCGCGGATACGCTCGCCGCACTGGATGCGGCGAGCCGGCGCTTCTTCGCTTTGCCCGAGGCGCGCAAGATGGAAATCGCGATGGCGCGCGGCGGGCGCGCATGGCGCGGCTACTTCCCCGTCGGCGGCGAACTCACGTCCGGCAAGCCGGATTTGAAACAGGGGCTTTATTTCGGCGAGGAGCTGGGCCCGGACGATCCGCGCGTCGCTGCAGGCTTGCCGCTGCACGGGCGCAATCTGTTTCCGCAGGAGGTGCCCGAACTGGAAACCGCGGTGCTGCGCTTCATGGACGAAGCGGCGCGCGGGGCGCATGCGATCATGGAGGGCGTGGCGCTTAGTCTCGGCTTAGACGCGCAATATTTTCGCCGCACATACACGTCGCGGCCGACATTGCTCTTTCGCATTTTCGAGTATCCTGCTGGCGGTGACGAGGGGTGGGGCGTTGGAGAGCACACCGATTACGGCCTGCTGACGCTCCTGGCGCAGGATGAGAACGGTGGCTTGCAGGTAAAAACGCCGAATGGCTGGATCGAAGCGCCGCCGATAGAAGGCACGCTGGTCTGCAATATCGGCGACATGCTGGATCGCCTGACCGGCGGCGTCTATCGCTCGACGCCGCACCGCGTGCGCAATGTCAGCGGCAGGTCACGGCTCTCGTTTCCGTTCTTCTTCGATCCTGCGTTCGACGCCGAAATCGTGCCGCTGCCAGAACGCGCCGCTCGCGATGACAGAGCCGAACGCTGGGACCGCGCCAGCGTACACGAGTTCACCGGCACGTACGGCGCTTACCTGATGGCGAAAGTGTCGAAGGTTTTTCCGGAATTGGCGCAAAACGTTCGCGTCTAGCGCGCCGGCATCATCTCGACCAACGCGCCGCCGACGCTCATGGCGATCTGCGGGAACACGTTGGCGAGGATCGGGTCGATGCCCTCGTAGACCGGATTGATTGGCGACAGCGGGCCCACGCGGATTTGCACGCTTGTGTTGATGCTCTCGTGCGCCTTCTGCACGAGCTGGGGCAAGAAGCCCAAATGCGCGCCGCCGCCGGCGAGCACGACGTCGATCGCCGGCGCGCCCATCGCTTCGGCGCGCGGCACGACGGCCTGCAGGCTCGTGGCGATGGTGCGCACCAGCGCGGCGAGATAGGCGCGGAAGCGCTCGTCCTGTTGCAGGTCTTCGGCGCGCAGCGTCAGCGTGCGCCAGCCGAGCTTGAGCGCGGTGCGGCCGGTGCGCATCAACTCGTGCTTGAGGCCGCGGCCGGCCAGACGGGCGATGCGCGCGGCGCGCACTTCCTCTTCCTTGCCCTTCTCAATGCCGGCCTTGCGCATCATGAGTTCGATGACGATGCGGTCGATCTCGTCGCCGGCGAGCGCGCTGCACTGGCGCGCTTCCTTGATTTCGCTAAGCGTCGGCGGATCGCAGCGTTCGTCGAATTCGAACGCGGCGACATCGGTTGTGCCGGCGCCCATGTCGAACACCATGACGTGGTTCGTCGGCTGCGTGGTGAAAGCGAGCGCCGCAGCGGCCGCCGCGTGCGGCTCGAAGATGCCGGTCTCGAGCATCCCGTCCGCCGGATTGGCCTTGGCTTTGTCCAGGGCGTCCTTGCATTGCGCGATGGAGACGCCCTCGCGCGACAGCAATTGGCGGCCGAGCTTGAAGGAGATCGCGGCGGCTTCGTTGAAGATACGTTCGAACACTTCCTCGATGCCGCTGCCGGGACGCCAGACGGGGCTCGTGTATCGGCGGCGGGCGAGCGCCGTGCCGGGCGGCATGTTCGGCGCCAGCTCCAGCGCTTCGGCGATGAGCTGATCGAGATAGGCCAGATAGACGACGAGGATGTCGCGATGCGTGAACGTCCCCGTCGGATCGACCGAGGGGCGGATCTTGGTCGACAGCGCCTCGTCCAGATTTTTCGCACCCAAAACGGTTTTGAACGACAGCAGCGGGTCGCGCCCGTTTTCCACACCCCGGCGCGCATGGTCGAAGCCGATCGGCCCGAAATAAAGCCGTCCGTTATCGACATAGACAACTGAGGGTGTGAGCAACGGATGCTCGGCGCCGGAAATTGCGCCTATTGGCAAAGGCTTGACGCCGACTTCGAGCGGCAGTGTCGGATCCAGGCAGACGGCGGCCTTCGACAGCGCGGTGCCGAAGTCGATGCAGATCCGCGCCCGCGAGATATCCCCAGTGTCCGCCATCGCGCGGGACATTACTGGAAATGCGTCTGTTTGGAAGCGCCTTGACTCACGCCGGACGGGGAAGGCGCAACGAAGCGCGCAGCCCGCCCAGTGGGCTCCGGGCGAGTTTGATGTCGCCGCCGTGACTGCGCGCGACGTCGCGCGCGATGGCCAGGCCGAGGCCGACGCCTTTTTGGTTTCGCGACCGCGTCTCGTCGAGCCGTGAGAAGGGACGGAAGGCTTCTTCGTAAAGTTCCTCTGGAATGCCCGGGCCGTTGTCGTCCACCGCAACCGTGACCGCGTCGCTCTCGCCCGTCACGGCCACGCGCACTTTGTCCCCGTGCGCGATTGCATTGTCGATCAGGTTGGCAAGACACCGCTTTAAGGCGCGCGCGCGGCCCGGGATGCGCGCATCGCCGGCGGCTTCGATTGTCACGTCTCCGCCCGTGCGCTGCGACTGCGCAACGAGCTCCTCCGCCAAGGCGCTGAGATCGACTTCCGCCGGCGCTTCCTCGGCGATGCCCTTGGCGAACGCCAGATATTCCTCGAGCGTTTCTTCCATCTCGCCGAGATCGCGCTTGGCGTCGTCGATCTCCGGGGAGGGCGGCAGCAGAGCGAGCTGCAACTTCAGGCGCGTCAGCGGCGTCCGCAGATCGTGACTTACGCCCGCGAGCAATTGCGAGCGCTGCTCGATGTAGCGCTTGATGCGCTGGCGCATGTCGAAGAAGGCGAGCGCGGCCGCCCGCACCTCGCGCGCACCGCGCGCCCGGAACGGACCGGTGTCTTCGCCGCGGCCAAAACGCTCCATCGCTTCCGCGAGCTGGACGATCGGGCGCACCTGGTTGCGGATGAACAGGATGGAGATGGTGATCAGAAAAAGCGTCGCGCCGGAAATCCACGCCACGAACAGCGGCCCAGAGCGCGCCTGCACGCGGTCGCGATAGGCTTTGAGCTGTAGCACGCCTTCTTCCGTCGGCACGCGGATCAGCACCTGCGTCCCCGGGCAGGTGGAATCGTACCAGACGTCGCGCCCAATCTGCTCTTGCAGCGCGCGGGTGAGATAGCGGTCGAGCACCGAGCCCACGGCGCGGCAGCGCTGCAAGTCGAGCGGCGCGTCGGGCTGTAGTTCGATCTCCAGACGCAGCGGACGCCACGCAAGGCGCTGCAGGTCGGCGAAGTTGTCTGGCGTCGGATTGCGTTCGTAGAGCTGGATGATGAGCGCTGCATCCGAGGCGACGCCCTGGCTCATGCGCTTGGACGTCGCCTGCCAGTGATCGTCGAGGAAGACGAGCGTGATGATGAGCTGCAGCAGCGCCGCGGGTGCGGCGATGATCAGCAGCGTGCGCCAGTAGAGCCCCTTGGGCAGGATGTCGCGAAAGCGGAAGCGGGGCTTGGATTGCTGCATCAATCCGCCGCCAGCCTGTAGCCCACGCCGCGCACCGTCTGCAGATAGACCGGCGCACGCGGATCGACTTCCATTTTTCGCCGCAAGCGCGTCACCTGCACATCGACCGAACGCTCCAGTCCCGCGCCCGTGCGCTTCGCCAATTCTTCGCGGCTCACGACTTCGCCGGGTCGGGCCGCCAGGATGCGCAGCATCGCTACTTCCGCTTCCGTCAGCCGCACCGGCGCGCCGTCGCGCTGCAATTCACCGCGGGCGCTGTTGAATGTGAACGCGCCGAACGTCACCGTCCCCGGGGTCTCGCCGCGATTGGCGACGGTCCGGCGCAGGATGGCGTTGATGCGCAGCGCAAGCTCCGCCGGCTCGAAGGGCTTTGGCACATAATCGTCCGCGCCGATGGAGAGGCCGCGGATGCGGTCCTCCGGCATCCCGCGCGCCGTGAGCAGCACGATCGGCACCTTCGAGGTGCGGCGCACGCTCTCAGCCAGAGAGAAGCCGTCCTCGACCGGCATCATCACGTCGAGGATGAGGAGGTCGAAATCCATCGAGTCCAGAAGCCGCCGCGCGCCCGCTGCATCCGGCGCGGCCGAGACCCGCGCCCCTGCTTGGCTCAGATAGCGTTTGAGGAGTTCGCGGATGCGGTCGTCATCGTCCACCAGCAGCAAGTGCGGCGGGCGATCGAGCGCGTCGAAAGCAGGCCCGGCGGTCATCTATCCGCGTCCGGCGCGAAAACGTGCAGCCAAGGGATGGATAGTCGCCATTTGTCCGCCCTTGGGGCAGAACCTTCCAACCTTTGCGCGGCTTGATTGACAGACATGTCCCAGATCACAGTATGCGCTGAAAAACATCCCATTACAGGCGCGGTTCGGCAAGGGCCGGATCGCGAAGAGAGGGTCTCCGATGGCTTCCTTTGACGATCGCGACGGCTGGGTCTGGTTCGACGGCGAATTCGTCCCGCATCGCGACGCCAAAGTCCACGTGCTCACGCACGCAATGCATTATGCGTCGTGCGTGTTCGAGGGCGAGCGCGCGTATGGCGGCGTCGTCTTCAAGAGCCGCGAGCACAGCCAGCGGCTGCACGCCTCATCGCATCTCCTGGGCTTCAAGCTGCCGTACAGCGTCGAGGAGATCGACCGCGCGAAGGCGGAGCTGATCAAGAAGCAGGGCTTCGAGAATTGCTATCTGCGCGCGCTGGCCTGGCGCGGTTCGGAGCAGATGGGCGTCGCCGCCAAGCGCGACGATGTGCATGTGGCGATCGCTGCATGGGAGTGGGGCGATTACTTCGCCGACAAGATGAAGGGCGTGCGCCTCATGATCGCCCAGTGGCGCCGGCCCGCGCCGGACACGGCGCCCTGCAACTCGAAGGCCGCGGGCCTCTACATGATTTGCACGCTCTCGCGCCACGCCGCGAATGACGCCGGCTTCGACGACGCCATGATGTTCGACTGGCGCGGTCAGATCGCCGAAGGCACCGGCGCCAACATCTTCTTCGTCAAGGATGGCGCGCTGCACACGCCGACGCCCGATTGCTTCCTCAACGGCATCACCCGCCAGACCGTGATCGCGCTTGCGCGCAAGAGCGGCGTCGAAGTTGTCGAACGCGCGATCTTCCCGAACGAGCTGCCGACGTTCAGCGAATGCTTCCTGACCGGCTCCGCCGCCGAGATCACGGCCGTGCGCGAGATCGCCGGCCTGCCGTTCAAGCCGGGCGCGATGACCGAGCGGCTGATGCACGATTTCTCCGCGCTGACGCGCCGCACGAACGCCTAGTCGGGCAGCTGACGGTAAATCTGGAACAAGGCCAACGGCGCCGCGTTACCGGACGGACATGCTCCGTTTGGAGGCACGCGCATGCTCGCCTACAGATTTGACCCCGACTACACCATAACAGCGCGGCATTATTCGCATTCCCTCATCGACTGGCCGAGCATCATCGCTGGCGCCATTGCGGCGATTGCGATCGGTTTCGTACTGAATGTGCTGGGTCTCGCTATTGGCGCGTCGGCGTTCAATCCCTTCGAGATCAATCGCCAAGACGAAGCCATCAGCGTCGGCGGCGGCCTTTATGCGATCTTCGCGCAACTGATCGCACTGCAACTCGGCGCCTATATCGCCGCGCGGTCGGCGCGCTATCCCGATCACTTCGGCGGCGCGCTCACCGGCTTCATGGTGTGGTCGCTGGCAGTCTTCGTCGCGGTTGCTCTTGCAGTGTTCACGGCAGGCGCGACGGCGAGCGGAGACGCCATTCCAAGCGGCGTCGCCGAGACCGTCGGCGAATTGAGCGACGCGACCGACCTTCAAGGCGCCAGCACGAGCGAACTCGCAACCGCCGAAGACACCGCGGACGTCGTCGCAACGCTGTCGTGGTGGACGTTCGGCGCATTGGCGCTCGGCCTTGCGGGTGCGATCGCCGGCGGCTGGCTCGGCGCGGCTCACCCAAAATGGGAAGGCCGTCCCCGCCTCGACGAGGGCCCAGCCTATCAATCGACGCCGCGGATTTGAGGAGCACGTGTCATGGGAGAACTCGGCAAAGGCTGCGTCCTCTGGGCCATCGGTATTCCCTTGCCGATCATCATTCTGCTGTTTCTCTTCGGCGTGTTGAACTGAAGCTCCTGCTGCGCGCTCGCGGAGAAGGGCTCGCTTCGCAGTAGAAGTTCGCCGCACGCGGACTTACGTTCCGCTCCGAGGAGCCGCCATGCCCGAGATCGCCCAAGCCGCGCTGCGCAAGTTCACCGACACGATCTGGAACGATGAGATCGTGCCGACGCTCGTCGACTACATCCGCATCCCGAACAAATCGCCATCCTTTGAGCCCGACTGGGAAAAGCTTGGGCATATGGAGAAGGCGGTTCAGTTGCTGGTCGCCTGGGCGCAGAAGAAACTGACGGCGTTGCCGGGCGCCACGCTCAGTGTGGAGCGTCTGCCCGGACGCACGCCGCTGATCTTGATCGATGTGCCGGGGGCTCGCACCGGCGACACGGTGCTGCTGTACGGGCACCTCGACAAGCAGCCGGAGATGACGGGCTGGGCCGATGGCAAGGGCCCGTGGATCCCCGTGATCGAGGGCGACAAGCTCTACGGCCGCGGCGGCGCCGACGATGGCTATGCGATGTTCGGCGCGCTGGCGGCGCTGCTGGCGTTAAAACAGCAGAACGCCCCGCATGCGCGCGCCGTGATCGTGATCGAAGCCTCCGAGGAATCCGGTTCTCCCGATCTGCCTTACTACATCGAGGCCCTCGCCGACCGCATCGGGTCCCCGTCGCTGGTCGTGTGCCTCGACAGCGGCTGCGGCGATTACGAGCGGCTGTGGCTGACGACGTCGCTGCGCGGCATGGTCGGCGGGGTTCTGCGTGTCGATGTGTTGGAGGAGGGCGTACACTCGGGCGATGCATCCGGCGTCGTGCCGTCGAGCTTCCGCATCATGCGCCAGTTGCTGACACGGCTCGAAGACACCGGCACGGGCGAGGTGACGATCGAAGCGTTGCATGCGCCGATTCCGCCCGAGCGTCTGGCGCAAGCCAAAGTCGCCGCCGCGGCGATCGGCGATCAGATCTACGCCAAATTCCCGTTCGTCAGCGGCATGCGGCCCGTTGCGGGCGATCTCACCGAACTTGTGCTGAACCGCACCTGGCGTCCCGCGCTGTCGGTCACCGGTCTAGCCGGCGCGCCAGCGCCGAGCAACGCCGGCAACGTGCTCCGGCCATTCACCGAAGCGAAGCTTTCTCTGCGCTTGCCGCCAACGGTCGATGCGGTGATGGCCTCGAAACGGGTGAAAGAGATTCTGGAGTCCGATCCCCCTTACGGCGCGCGCGTCTCATTTGAATTCGAAGAGCCCGGCACGGGCTGGAATGCGCCCAAGACCGCGCCCTGGCTCGAGGCCGCGCTCGAGGACGCATCGCACGCGTCGTGGGGCAAGCCGATGGCGATGATGGGCGAAGGCGGCTCCATTCCGTTCATGGCGATGCTCGGCAAGCGCTATCCGGAAGCTCAGTTCGTCGTCACCGGCGTACTCGGGCCGCATTCCAACGCGCACGGCCCGAACGAATTCCTGCACATCCCGACCGGCAAGCGCGTGACCGAAGTGGTCGCCCGCGCCTTGGCCGCGCACGCCGAACGCTGAAGGGGCGTTAGCCCGCCTGCTTTTTGACTTCGGGGACAATCGCGGCGTCGAGCGCCGGCCGTTTGCGCGCGAAGCGCATCACGGTGGCGGCCAGCATGTCGCGATCGGCGGGCTTTACGATGTGCTCGGCCGCGCCCAGCGACATCGCGTGCGCGCGATCTTCGTTCACCGAAAGCACCACCACCGGGATGTCCTGCGTCTTGGGGTCGTGCTTCAGGCTTTGCAGCACGCGCCAGCCTGAGCGGTCTGGCAAGAAGATATCGAGCAGCACGAGCGCCGGCTTCTTGGCACGCGCAAGCGCAAGGCCAGCTTCGCCCCCGCCGACGCCTTGCACCGCAAACCCAGCCCGCGTCAGCGCCCGCGCCGCAAGTTCGCGCGCGTCCGGTTCGTCCTCGATGACGATGACCAGCGGGGCGTCCTCGCTGCCTTGAATCTCGTCTACTTTCGCCGCCGCACCGAGCGCGGCCGAAGCATCCGCGAAGTCCGCCGGCACGTGCAGCGTGAAGGCCGAACCTTCGCCGAGCGTGCTCTTCACCGTTACATCGCCGCCGAGAAGCTGCGCGAGACGGCGGGTAATGGTCAGGCCAAGGCCGGTGCCGCCATATTGCTGCGTGATCGAAGGATCGGCCTGCACGAAGGGCTGGAACAGCCGCCCCATGTGCTCCTTCGACATGCCGATGCCGGTGTCCGTCACGGTGATGAAGAGCTGATCGACGCCATTGCACGGCTGGCGGCCATATTCGATGTCGATCGTGCCGTTCCGCGTAAACTTCGCGGCGTTCGACAGCAGGTTGAGCACGCACTGTCGCAGCTTAAGCGCGTCCGTGTTGGCGCCTGCCGGCAAATCGCCGGTGAGCCTGATGGCGTTGCCATTCTGCTCGGCCATCGGCTGGACCGTGGCGATTAAATCTTCCAGCATCTCCACCGGATCGAACGCACTCGCCGCAACGTCCATGCGGCCGGATTCAATTTTGGAGAGGTCGAGAATTTCGTTGATCAGGCTGAGCAGATGCTTGGCGGCCGTCAGGATGCGGTTGAGGTCCTGCACCGCGGCGCTATCGCCTTCGTCCTCAGCGTCCTCTTGCAGCATTTCCGCATAGCCGATGATGGCGTTGAGCGGCGTGCGCAGTTCGTGGCT
>JAEWNX010000337.1 GCA_023461135.1 Pseudomonadota bacterium | reverse complement strand
GGGCAGGGATAGTGATGCCGCGGATGACGGTCGTCGTGCCATCTTGATTGCGGATCGGCGTGTCGCCTGTGGAGATGGCGCCCTCAGAGGTGAGTTCGCTGACTTCGGTCGCGACCTTGAGCGAAATGCGTCCGCCGGACATCACGACGGGCGTGAATGCGAGCCCGACGCCGAACGGTTTGAACTCGACGGAAATCTGTCCGTCCTCAGAACTGACCGGAACCGGGAATTCGCCGCCGGCGAGGAAGCGCGCCGCTTCGCCCGAGATTGCGGTGAGGTTCGGTTCAGCGAGCACGCGCAACAGGCCGGCGCGCTCGAACGCTTCGATCGTCGCGTCGGTGCTGCGCGCCCGTTCGACATGCCCCGGGCCCCACGTTTCCTGCAGCGTGTCGGGGTCAAATTGATAGCCGCCGACGCCGGCGTCGCCGGGCGTGATGCTGGGATCGACGACGGGGCCTGGGTAGGCCAAGCTGTTCGGCCGCAGGATGTTCTCCGCGACGCCGCCGGTTGCGGTCAGGCCGCCGAGTATGGCGCCGTTGATCGAGAAGCCGTTGCGCGTGGCGAGATCGAGGAAGTCGTCCTCGCCCACCAGCTGGTTGATCATCTCTTCGTAGTTCGCATTGATGCCGAGCTGGCGCACCAGCGTACGGCTCATCTCGACAACGCGCACGCGCACGAGCACCTGCTCGCTGCCCTGCACCTGGATCAGGTTGACGATGCGGTTTTCGGTGCCGCCAGCGCCGCCGCCGCCTGCGGTGGAGATGAACTGCGTCGCGATCTGACGCGCGCGATCGGCTTCGGCGGCGCTGCGCGCCGTGCCCGAGAGGACGACCGACCCGTTCACGGCTTCGGCCTGGATTTGCGATTCCGACGAGTGCCGGCGCAGGATGCCGTTCAGCGGCTCGACATCGGGCTCGACGCGAATTTCGACGTTGGCGATCTGGCGGCCGGCGGCGTCGAAGAAGAAGAGGTTGGTTTGTCCGAGCTGGCGGCCGATCACATAGGCGCGGCGCGCCGTGCGGATGGTGGCGTCGGCGATCTGCGGGTTGGAGATGAGCACGTCACGCGCGTCCGCCGGCAGATCGATGATCGCCGACTTGCCGAACGGCAGGACGAGCGAAGCTGACCGCGCGCCGCCGCCGCCCCCGTTCGTGATGCGCAGCGATGGCGCATCCGCGGGTTCAACTTGCGCTGTTGCGTAAGTAGGCGCGATGGCCACGGCTGCCGAAAGCGCCGTGGCCAGAGAAAGACGAAAGGACTTTCCCGCATTCATCGGCGGCCCCCGTTGACCGTGCCGTACTGATGAAGCAGCACGGCGCCTGAACTCTGACCGATGGTGCGGCCGCTCGATGGCCCGCGCATGCCGACGGTTTCGACCTGCACGCCGCGCAACGCCAGACTGATCGTTCCAAGTTCGTCTGCAAGCGCAAGCGCGCGCGCATCTTCAGCCGTGAGTTCGAGCACCGCGACGCCTGCGCTGACCGTTTCGGGCGCTTCGCCGGTGGTTTGCGTTTGCGTGGTGTCGCCCAGCGCAAGCACGCGGACGTCTTCAAGGATGATGTTGCTGTTGACCTGTTCGCCACCGCCGCCGTCGCGGTTCTGCATGCGCGTCGTAACGAGCACGTCGACATGGTCATTCGGCTGGATGTAGCCGCCGGCGGCCGTTCCGTCTTCGATCTCGACAGCGACCGCGCGAAACCCGGGCTGGAGCAGGGCGGCCATGAAGCCGCGTCCGTCCGGCTGGATCACGCCGCTTGCGGTGATCGGCTCGCCTTGCACGAACGCACGACGCGTCACGCCGTTCACAAAATCAGCTTGCGCCGACGGCTGCGCTGAGAGGCGCACGAAGCTCGGCGCCACGGAGCGCTCGGGGAAGAGGGCGACGGCCAGGTCGCTCGGGGTCAGCGCCGCGCCTTGCGGCACGTCGCGCGCAGCGACGAGGATTTGCTCGCCCGAAATCTGCTCGGCTTGTTCGGCAGGCGCTTCTTCGCGCGAACCCATGCCGCGGATCAGCAGCAGAGCGGCGACGGCTGCTATACCAGCCACGACCAGGACGATCAGCTGACGCGCTGACATATATTTCACTCCCCGCGCGTTAATTCCCGAAGCATCCCAGGCGAACAGACCATGGTGTGGCTAAGGCAGAGTTAACGACTTAGAACGAACGGAAGCGACGGAATCATCATGAGTCCGCCGCACATGATGGCGACGCCGTAAGGCATGCCGCCGCCACGAATTAGCAATTTGTTCACGAAGCCAGGCGCGCCTTCCACGTAAGGCACCCATTTGCGCGCCTGCATGAGGACGATGGCCATCACGCCCCCCGACATGGCCATCCAGAAGATAAAGGGCGTGAAGCCCGTGAGGCCCGCCCACGTCGCCGTCGCCGCCAAGAGCTTGGCGTCGCCGCCGCCGATGATGTTGCCGTGGAAGAGGAAGAAGCCGACGATCAGCACCGCTGCGCCGACCAGCAGGTGCAGACCGACCGTGAACGGCGCCACGCCCTGGATCAGCGCGAGCACGGGAAATGCCGCCGCCAACGCGATCGACACCCAGTTAGGAATGATCATGCGCGCGACGTCGAAGCACGCGGCGTAGATCAAGAGTCCCGCAAAGACCGCGATCGCAAGAACCGAAAACATCTTAGCGAACGTGCACCGTCCGCATGAATATTCTGTTTAATCTTACTCTTTTGACCGCGCGTCAGCTCTTGTTAACGCTGGTCCAGCGATAGCTGGAGCGCCACTCCGCCAGCAAAGGATCCCGTGGGATGAGCCTGCCAGCCCGCGCCGCCGCCAGCGAACGCGCTCCGATCGAAGCCGAGCGCGGTCCGATCGAACACGCCAAGACGATGCCGTCGTTCGACTATCGCTCCATGATGCTCGACGTGATGCGCAAGTACTCCAAGAGCTACTTCGCGCAGTTGCGCGAAATGTATGAGCTGAAACTGGGCCCGGGCCGCATCGCGCCGGTCGAATACTATTATTACGGTCTTTACGCTGACGCGCTGACGGCCGAGCAGAAGCGCGCGTTTGTCGGCACAAGCTTGCGTGCGGCGATCAACGACGTCGTTTTGAACAAGGAATTGTTTGGTCTCGGCAAGGACAAGCTCGCTTTCTACGCCTGGATGAGCGGGATCGGCCTGGCGACCCCGCGCACGCGCGCCGTTTATCATCCGGAACGATCCTTGGCGGGCGCGGCCGGGCTCACTTCCGCGCGCGCGCTGCTGGATTACCTGCGCGAGCCGTCGACCTATCCGTTTTTTTCCAAGCCGGCGAACCTCACCGCCAGCGTCGGCACCGCGTCCGTCGAACGATATGAGCCGTCCGACGATTCCATCGTGCTCGCCGATGGGCGGCGCTTTCCGGCGACGCGGTTCGTTGGGGAAGTCGAACGATACTTCAGGGCCGGCTACCTGATCCAAGACCGATTGGGTCCGCATCCCGGTCTCGCGGCGCTGGCAAGCTCGCGGCTGTCGACGGTGCGGATGATGGTGCTCAACGAAGGCGGCCCGCAGCTTATCCGCGCGTCGTGGCGCGTGCCGGCGGGCGACACCCATGCCGATGTGCTCTGGCGCGGCAATCTGCTGGCGCAGGTCGATGTTGAAACCGGGCGCGTCCTGCGCATCGTGCAGGGACGCGGGCTGGATTGCACTGAAGTTGAACATCATCCGGAGACCGGCGCGCGATTGCTCGGCGCCGAGCTGCCGATGTGGTCCGAAGCGCGCGCGCTTGCGCTGCGCGCCGCTGCTGCGGCGCCAAAACTTGCGCTCACCGGCTGGGATGTGGCGATCACCGATGCGGGGCCCGTCATCATCGAACTCGAACCCGATGGCGGCGATCCTGCGGTGACGCAGCTCGCGACAGGCAAAGGATTGCTGGATGGCCCTTATGGCGCGTTCGTGGAGCGCCATCGCGACAAGCTAAAGCGCAAGAAGGGCTAAGCGCGCAAAGAAAACGCCGCCCGAAGGCGGCGCGAGGGGAGGGAAAATCAAGGACGCATAGGGCGCGAGCCGTTGTGGCCCGCGCCCTGCGCTTAGAAGATTACTCTTCGGCGAGCTTGTCCGACACCTTCGTGAAGGTGTTTTCAAGTTCGGTGCCGACGAGGCCGACCGCCGCGATGATGGCGACGCCGATCAGAGCCGCGATCAGACCGTATTCGATGGCAGTGGCACCATCTTCATTCTTCAGGAAACGCTTCAACATTTGATGCTCCGTTTGTCGAGTGCTTTCACCGGCCCGGTGGGGAGTCGCACCCGACACCCATCCAGACGCGCCGTGACGGTAGCGGAACATTCTTAAGGACCCGCCCAATGCACACGACTAAGATTGCGTAAACGACGATTTCAATTCTTCGCGTATCTCATCGATTTAATGCGCGCGCCCGCCGGCGCGCATTGCGGCGCAGCCTTAGCGATCCTGCAACTATTGACGCGTAGCTCATTGTATAAGGAAAGCAGAAGGAATCCGCCGATGCGCGTCTCGCGCTTGTTTGTTGCCGTACTCGCTGCGGCGTGCATGCTCTCGGCGCCGGCGTCGGCCCGCGATATTCGCGTCGCGCTCGATCAAGCTTTCCCGATCCGTCTTTCCGAATCCGCCCAGGGGGTCGCCGTCGGCAATCCTTCCATCGCCGGCGTGTCGATCCAAAACGACCGCTTCCTGTTCGTCACCGGCCGCTCGTACGGGTCGACAAACCTGGTCGTCATGGGCGAGGGCAACCGCGTGCTCTATTCCGGCCGCATCGTGGTTGCGCCCGATGAGACCGATGTCGTGATGGTCACGCGCGGCGTCGAAACCGCCCGCCTCGAGTGCACGCCGCTGTGCCGGCCGCGTCCGGACATTGGCGACGGCGAGGCCTCGACCTCGGTAAACAACCAGATAACCACACGCCCGGCCAACTCGGCGCGTTAACGCGCGTTTACGCCTTCGTTTGACGGAATATCAGCCCTTCGGTGTTTAGATACGCCGTTCGGAGGCGTGATGTTCGCGCGCGTGCTGCACAAATTGCGACTGATCAAGCGCTTTGGAAAGGCGCGCAGCGGCTCGGCTGCGGTCGAGTTCGCCATCGTGGCGATGCCGTTCTTCCTGCTCACCGTCGGGCTTGCCGAAATTTCCATGATCGGCTTTGCCCAGACCAGCCTCGACCTCGGCGTCTCGGAAGCGGCGCGCCAGATCCGAACGGGCCGTGCGCAGATGAACGGCCTCGGTCACGGCGACATCGTCGAACAAATCTGCGGCGAGGTGAACAACTTCGTCGTGCTGGAGTGCGAGGGCAATCTCTTCATTGACGTCGATCGCTTCAGTTCCTTCGTCGAGGCCAGCAGCGCCGAGAACAACCCGATCCAGAACGGCGAATTCCAGGATGACGGGTTCGGCTACCAGCCTGGCGCGCCGTCCGACATCGTGGTCGTTCGCGCCTATTATCGCTGGAAGGTTCTCACGCCGATGTTCGAGCCGGTGTTTCAGAACGTTTCCGGCGGCGAGCGCATCCTCGTCACCACAATGATGTTCCGCAACGAGCCCTACCAATGAAGTTGACGCGCCGCCTTTCACGCTTCGCCTCCGCAAGGAAGGGCTCGGCCGCACTCGAGTTCGCCATCATCGCGCCGATGATGGTCATGCTTCTGTTCGGATCGGTCGATCTGCTGGATGTGCTGAACGCCAACAAGCGTGTGCAGAACGTGGCTTCGTCGCTGGCGGACGTGGTGGCGCGCGATACCGAAGTCTCAGATGCCGAAATTGCCGGCCTATGGTCGGCGGTGGACGTCCTCATGTTCCCCAGTAACGGCGACAACGTGAATATCCGCATCAGCAGCATCATGATCGAAAGCGCATCGACAGCGCGCGTGGTCTGGAGTGAGGGTCACGGCATGGATGAGCGCCAGCCCGGCACCACGGTTACGGGTTTGCCGGCGGCGATGATGAATCCGGGGACGAGCATCATCCTGGCCGAAACGACCTATGCGTACGAGGCGCCGCTCGGTTTCCTGTTGGAGAACGGCGTCACGCTCCGCCACGAAGCCTATCGCCGCGCGCGCCTAGTGGACCCGATCCCGCGCGTCTGAGCTCTTGACGCGCCCCGCAGGCGCGGGACACTCCCGCGATGGAAAATCCCAAAACACCGGCTGAAGCGGTCGACCGGCTCGAGCGTCTCTACAGCCGTGCGGTCGCGGCGCTCATCGAAGCCGTGCGG
>JAEWNX010000336.1 GCA_023461135.1 Pseudomonadota bacterium | reverse complement strand
CGGCTGGATCGAAGCCGGGCGTCTCGTCGCCAGTCTTGCCGCTGTTGATGTCGCCGCGGAGCTGCGCGGCTGTGGGTTTCTTCTTCGACATAAGATGCCAACAATCCACTGCGTTCGCGCGTTCCGGGCGAGTGGCTTGTGGCGGATTCGCGCCCTACATCCGTCCTTTGGACGTTTCGGCGCCGCAAAAGCGCCGCGCCAAAAGCGGAAAGCGTTACCGATGCTTAAGGGCTGTCCACGGACGCTCAGTGCAGTGGTTGGGCGAATCGTGAGAATCGACGCCCTTGGAGCGGGTGATGAGCCAGTATAGCGCCCCTGCGGTGCGCGACTTGAGGCCACGGATCGTTGTGTTCGGCGTCGGCGGCGCCGGCGGCAACGCTGTGAACAACATGATCGACGCGGGTCTGCAGGGCGTCGACTTCGTCGTCGCCAATACAGACGCGCAGGCGCTGACGCGCGCCAAGACGCCGAACCGGCTCCAGCTCGGCCATTCCATCACCGAAGGCCTGGGCGCTGGCGCGCGGCCGGAAGTGGGGCAGGCGGCGGCTCAAGAGAGCCAACCCGAGATCATCGAAATGCTGGAAGGCGCGCACATGGTGTTCGTCGCCGCAGGCATGGGCGGCGGCACGGGCACGGGCGCTGCGCCTGTGATCGCGCGCACCGCGCGTGAGCGCGGAATCCTCACGATCGCCGTGGTGACCAAGCCGTTCCACTTCGAAGGCCAGCGCCGCATGCAGCTCGCTGAGAGCGGCGTGCAGGAGCTGCGCAAGCATGTCGACACGCTGATCGTGATCCCGAACCAGAATCTCTTCCGCGTCGCCAATGAGCGCACGACGTTTGCCGAAGCCTTCCAGCTCGCGGACCAGGTGCTGTACTCGGGCGTGCGCGGGGTCACCGATCTGATGGTGATGCCGGGCTTGATCAATCTCGACTTCGCCGACGTCCGCACCGTGATGGCGGAGATGGGCACGGCGATGATGGGCACGGGCGAAGCGGCCGGCTCGAACCGCGCGCTCGAAGCCTCGCACGGCGCCATGGCCAATCCGCTCTTGGACATCGTCTCCATGCGCGGCGCCAAGGGCTTGCTGATCAACATCACCGGCGGCTTCGATATGACGCTGTACGAGGTCGATCAGGCCGCCAATGAAATCCGCGCCGAAGTGGATCCGAATGCGAACATCATCTTGGGTTCGACCTTCGACGAGAGCCTGGAAGGGCGCATGCGCGTCGCGGTGGTCGCCACCGGCATCGACGACGAAGCGATCGTCACGCAGCAGACAGTGGTCGAGCCGGCGCGCCGGGCATCGGATAGCGTACCGCGCCGTCCCGCTGTGCATCCGCGCCCCGTCCCGCCGCGCGAGCCGGAGCCGGTGCGTCCGGCCTACGAAGAACCGCGCCCAAGCTTCGCCAACGATTTGGAGCCCGAGCCGGAACCGCGCCGCAGCACGAGCGGCGGCTTCAGCCTGTTCGGCTGGCGCAAGCCAGAGCCGCGCGACGACGCGCCGCTCACCGAGATCAACCTCGACGAAGGTTTTGGGGAGTTCGACGAGCCGCGTCCGCTCGACGAACGTGTGCGCGACCCTTCACTCGACGAGGAGCTGGAGATCCCGGCCTTCCTGCGCCGTCAGATGAACCCGCGCTAAGCGCTTCGCGCGAAGGCAGTGTTGCGCGCGTTGATCTCATCGGCGTGGTTGGATTTGCCGATTCGCGGCGCGCTTCTAGGCGCGCCTGAGAACAGCGGACGCGCGGCTAGCCGCCCCACAGTTTTCTGCGCACGGCTGCTTCGCGTTCGGTGAGCACGCCGGCCTTTGCGAGCACGTCGTAATGCGCGAGCGCGGCGACGCGGTGCGTCTCGGCTTTGCCGCCGCCAAGCCCGGCCAGGTGCGCTTCCACCGTGGCGCGAAAGCGGAGGCCGTCGAGATCCTCTTCGTCGGGGAAGATGCGGTCGGCGAGCAGAAGCTCGTCTTCCCACGCGCCGCGCGCGGCGTGGTGGTCGCCGGCCGCGTGCGCGGCGAGCCCAACACGTTCGAGCGACGCCGCCAGGACTTTCGCCGCGCGCGGATCGCTCGGCGCGGCGTGCGCCAACTCGAGCCGAAGCGCTGTGCTTTCGTTGAACGCGTTCCGCGCAGAGGCGAGGGCGCCCGCTTCCATCGCCGCTTCGCCGAACTTCAGCAGCGCGGCCGCAAGACCGCGCACGAATTGCACGTCAGTGGGCGCACGATCGTGCGCTATGCGGCGAAATTCGACAGCGCGTGAGAACGCCTCTTGCATTTGCGCTTTCGCGCCGCGGGCGCGCGCGACTTCGCCGAGGCGATCCCAGCACGCGCCGGTTTCGCCGAGCCAGGCGGGATGCGCGTCCTTCGCCTGGGCGAAGCGTTCGGCGTGCATGCGCGCGGTGTCGGAGGCTTCGCGGGCGCGGTTTAGGTCGCCAGTGCGCAGCGCGTGATCGGCCTGATCGAGCAAGGTGTGCACGAGAAAGCGGGTCGGCGCGTCGGCAGTCTGCGCTTGACCCCACAGCGTCTCGGCGAGCGCGCGCGCTTGCTGCAGCGAGTCCGCGGCTGCGTCGGCATCGCCCAGCGCGGCGCGCCGCCCGGCGCGCAGACGCCATGTGCCGGCGAGCGCCCAGGCTTCCTGCGGGTGACGAGTCGCCAGGCGAATGCGCGCCTGCAGCGCCTTGTCCATGGCGCTGCGCGCGGCGTCCTTGGCGTCGCGCACGTAATCGGCTTCCGCAGCCAACGCCCACGCGTCGGAAAGGACAGCGCGCCAGTGCGGCTCGTCTTTCTCCGTCACGGCGAGCGCTTCGTAGCGGCCGATCGCTTCGGTAAGGCGGCGGCGCGCGGAATTGGCTTGGCCTTCGTCCAGTTCGAGCGCGGCCAGGCGCATCTCCGCATCGGCGATGTCGGCGGCGAGCGCCGGCGGCTCGCCAGCTTGTGCAGCCGCGGCGCGCAGCATCGCGAGCGCGCCTTCCGAGCCGGTTCGCGCGGGGCCGAATTCGCCGGCGGCGGCGTCGAGTTCCGCGAGGCGGCCGCGGGCGCGGGCGTACCAACGTGCGGCCGTGACATCGCTACGATGGGCGGCGAGCAGATCGTCTTCGATCCGGAGCGTCGTCGTGTAGAACGTGCGCGCGCGGTCAGGCTGGTGCGTCACACGCGCGATCTCGCCCAGAATAAAGGCCGCCCGGGCCCTGGCTGCCTGGTCGACAGCCTCGGCCAGAACGGCCTCGGCTTCCACGGCCGCTGTCGCCAAGTCGCCTTGCTCGGCGGCGAGCCGGGCGAGCGCAAGGCGCGGCTGCGGATCGAGCGGTTCCAGCGCGGCGACCAGGCGGAGGGCGTCCTGCGCCAAACCTGGATTGGCGCGTTCCGCCACTACCGCCGCCCGTCGCGCGGCCAAGGCAGCGCCTTCTCCGCCTCTGCGCGCCTGTTCCAACAGGGCCTCTGCATTCATCTTTTGAGGCCCGTCTTTGCCCATGTTTTCAATACCTTCCGGTTCATTCCTTAACGGTCACAAACCGTAACGCAACGTGTCTTGTAGCGCACGGAACGGGCGCCTTAGAGCAAGGTTGGGTCGGGGGACCTCGGGGGGACAACAAGGTGACCTTGGTGCGTCGTCAACAGACCATTGCGGGTCCGGCTATGTGCGCGGGCATTGGCGTCCATTCCGGGGCGCACGTGCGCATGGCGCTGCAGCCGGCGCCGGTGGATACCGGCGTCCTGTTTGTGCGCAGCGACGTCAAGATCGTGGACAACGTGATCCGCGCCCATGCCGACACCGTCTGCGACACGCGCAATTGCACCACGCTGCGCAACAAGGCGGGTGTGGAGATCGCCACTGTCGAGCACCTGATGTCGGCCTGCGCCGGCCTGGGCGTCGATAATTTGATCGTCGAAGTGGACGGTCCGGAAGTGCCGATCCTGGACGGCTCCTCCGCACCCTTCGTGCAGACGCTGAAGAATGCGGGTGTGAAAATACAGCACGCGCCGCAACGCATGATCCGCATTCTGGAGGCGGTGGAAGTGCGCATGGGCGCCAAGAGCGCCGCGTTGTTGCCGCCTCATGAGTTTGACGGTCTCGACCTCGACGTCACCATCCGTTTTGCGGATCCCGCGATTGGCGTGCAGCGCCGCCGCGTGCAACTGACGCCGGAGACGTTCCTGGCCGATGTCGCCGACGCGCGCACCTTCGGCTTCCTGGCCGATGCTGAAATCATGCGGGCGGCCGGTCTTGGCCGCGGCGCGTCGATGGACAACACGCTCGTTGTGGATGGCGGGCGGGTTGTGAATCCGGAAGGGCTTCGCTTCGACGACGAATTTGTGCGTCACAAGCTCTTGGATGCGGTCGGCGATTTGGCGATGGCCGGAGCCCCGATTTATGGCCGCTTTGTGGCGGACCAGCCTGGCCACGCGCTGAACGCGCGCTTGGTGCGGGCCCTGCTCGAGACGCCCGAAGCGTGGCGCTGGGAAAATGGCGCGGCCGAAACGGTCCACGAGCCCGAGGCGGCGCTGGCTGCAGCCGTCGGCTGAAATCCCTCTTCGTGTCACAGCCGCAGGCGCTTTGGGCCGCGCGCGCCATCCTGTATCAGGCGAACGGCCGTGCTTTGC
Source organism: Pseudomonadota bacterium (assembly GCA_023461135.1). Classification (GTDB taxonomy): domain Bacteria; phylum Pseudomonadota; class Alphaproteobacteria; order Caulobacterales; family Aquidulcibacteraceae; genus Vitreimonas. Next base: position 4,617 of record JAEWNX010000336.1, on the reverse strand, counting down.
GCCGGCCCGTGCTGCAGCCAGAAGAGGCCTGGGAATGACCCTTCGACACAAGCATCTCGCCCGCGCCGTCGCCATGACGATCCTGGCGGCCGGACTGGGCGCGTGCGGTGGGTTCGGCCGGCGCGAGCGCGAAAACCTGCAATACGTCGATGAGCCTGTGGCGCAGCTCTACAACCGCGCCGGCGATTATTTGGATCGGCGCCGCTATCCCGAAGCTTTGGCGATGTTCGAAGAGGTCGAACGTCAGCACCCGTATTCGTCGTGGGCGCGGCGCGCGATGCTCATGGAAGCATACTCGCACTATCAGGCGCGCCAGTACGATGACGCGATCGCCGACGCGCAGCGTTTTATCACGCTGCACCCGGGCAACGAGAGCGCGCCGTACGCCTATTATCTCGTCGCCATCTGCCAGTTCGAGCGCATCCTGGACGTCGGCCGCGACCAAGCCACCACCGAGCGCGCGCTGACCGCGCTGACAGACGTGGTGCGCCGCTATCCGGGCAGTCCGTATGCGCGCGATGCGCGCCTCAAGCTGGACATGGTGTACGACCAGCTCGCCGGCAAAGAGATGGAGGTGGGCCGTTTCTACCTGACGCGCGACGAGCATCTGGCCGCGATCAACCGCTTCCGCAATGTGGTCGAGAACGAAAACTACCAGCGCACCTCGCACGTCCCGGAAGCGCTGCACCGTTTGGTGGAAGCGTATCTCTCGGTCGGCATGATCGAAGAAGCGCAGCGCATGGCGGCGATCCTCGGTCACAACTTCCCCGGCAGCCAATGGTACCAGCGCTCCTACGCACTGATGACCGACGCCGGCGTCGCCCCCGTCGCGCAGGAAGAGGCCGAACGCCGTGGCTGGTTAAGCCGCACGTTTGGGGCGGTGTTCTAGGCGTGGATCGTGGGTCCTCGGACCCGCACGCCTTTACGGCTTGGCGCCATTCGTGGCTTCGCGTGTAATCCCGCGCATGGCTGCTTCGGAGAAGTCCGTCGAAACTCTCGCCGCGAAAGAGGCGGCCGCCGAGCTTGAACGGCTCGCCCATGAGATCGCGAGGCACGACAAGCTCTATTACGGCAAAGACGCGCCTGAGCTGACGGACGCCGAATACGACGCGCTCCGCAAGCGCAACTCGGCGATCGAAGCGCGCTTTCCGGAACTCGTACGCGAAGACAGCCCGTCCATGCGCGTGGGCGCGGCGCCAGCCGAGAAATTCGGCAAGGTGCGCCACGGCGTGCCGATGCTCTCGCTCGACAATGCATTCGACGCCGAGGACGTCGCGAGTTTCGTCGCGCGCGTGCAGCGGTTTCTCAATCTCGGCGCGCCGCCAGCCTTCACGGCCGAGCCGAAGATCGACGGTTTGTCGGCCTCGCTCCGGTTTGAGCACGGACGTTTCGTCTTGGGCGCGACGCGCGGCGACGGGCGCGAGGGGGAGGACGTCACCGCCAACCTCAAGACTATCGGCGACATCCCGCACACGATCAAAGGCGCGCCGGCCGTGCTCGAAGTGCGCGGCGAAGTGTACATGGAGAAAGCGGCGTTCGCGAAAATGAACGCCAAGCTCGAGGCGGAGGGAAAGCAGACTTACGTCAATCCGCGCAATTCGGCGGCAGGGGCCCTGAGGCAACTCGATGCAAGAATCACGGCCACGCGTCCGCTGCGGTTTTTCGCGCATGGCTGGGGTGAACTTTCAGCGCCGCTGGCGGAGAGCCAGTACGATGCGATGCGGCGCCTGGAGGACATGGGTTTTCCACTTGCTTCGATCAAACGCGCGAAGAATGCCGAGCAATTGCTGGCCGAGTACGAACGCATTCTCGAGAACAGGCGAAAGTTGCCCTACGAGATCGACGGCGTCGTCTACAAGGTCGATGCGCTTAGCCTGCAGCAGCGGCTCGGCTTCGTCTCCCGCTCTCCGCGATGGGGTATCGCGCACAAGTTTGCGGCCGAGCAGGCGCAGACGACCCTGGAGGGCATCGACATCCAGGTCGGCCGCACTGGCGCGATGACGCCGGTGGGTCGTCTAAAACCGGTGTTCGTCGGCGGCGTCACGGTCACGAACGTGACCTTGCACAATCCCGACTACATCGCCGGCGTTGGGGCGGATGGCGGGCCGATCCGCGGCGGCAAGGATCTGCGCATCGGCGATACGGTCACGGTGCAACGCGCGGGCGATGTCATTCCGCAGATCGTCGACGTGGTGTTGGAGAAGCGGCCGAAGGGCGCGCGCCGCTACCAGTTTCCCCAGACTTGTCCGTGTCCGCTGAAGACGCCGGTGTCGGCGGAAGAAGGCTCCGTGCGCCGCTGTTCGGGCGAATTCGCGTGCCCGTTCCAGCGCATCGAACATCTGCGTCACTTCGTGTCGCGCCGCGCATTCGACATTGAAGGCCTCGGCATCAAGCAGATCGAGGAATTGTTCGAGCTCGATTGGATCAGGGAGCCGGCGGACATCTTCAAGCTGAAGGGTCACGCCGCGGAGCTGCAGGAGCGCGAGGGTTACGGCGAGAAGAGCGTCGCCAATCTACTTGCATCCATCGAGGCGCGCCGCGACGTGGAGCTCTCGCGTTTCATCTACGCGCTCGGCATCCGCGATATAGGCGAGACGACAGCCGGCGTGCTCGCGCGCCGGTTCGAGACGTGGGAGAATTTCAGCGACGCCGTGGATGGCGCCATCGCGGCGCGGCCAGGCGATGCGTACGAAGAGCTCGAAGTCCTTGAAGGCGTGAGCGAAGGCGCATTGCAGAATCTGATTGCGGCGGCCGACAGTTTCAAAGCCTTGCCCAACGATCTATTCGTCGCCGGTGAGGCGCCGAAGGTCAAAGGCGTCAGCGGCAGGGCGTGGGACGCCTTGGTCGGTCATTACGGATCGCTGAGCGATGCAATCGCCGCGGTGAAGAAAGCGGCGAAGCAGGCGCCCGGCGAAGAATTCTACGAACTCGCGCGCACCGACGGCGTGGGGCCGGTCGCCGCGGGCCATCTCGTGAAATTCTTCGCCGAAAAGCACAATCGCGCCGCGCTCAACCGGCTGCTGAAGCACGTCACGCCGAAGCCGGAGCCGAAGGCGGCGACGTCGAGCAAAGTTTCCGGACTCACAATTGTCTTCACCGGCACGCTCGAACAGATGACGCGTGACGAAGCCAAGGCGCGCGCGGTCGCGTTGGGCGCCAAGGTGGCGGGCAGCGTCTCGAAGAAGACGGATCTGGTCGTCGCCGGGCCGGGGGCGGGCTCCAAGCTCGCGGAAGCCGAGAAGCTGGGCGTCAAAGTGATCGATGAAGACGCATGGGTGAAGCTCAGCAAGTAGCCGAGCGCCAACTAGCGCGCCATCTCATAAAGGAAATCGACAAAGCCCATCACCGCCCCGGTGACGCCTTTGACGCGCGAATTGCTGCTATCGACGACAAAGTATTCGTCTGGCGCATGCGCGCCGCCGCCATGGCCCAAGCCGAACTGCGCCGCTGGAATGGCGACCGGCGGCTGCGTGAACACGGCGCCCGGCCACGAGCCAGCCAGCCGCGGATTCATCGTCGCGTCGATGCGGCTCGCGCGATAGACGGCGAGCTGGCCTTGCACGAGGCGGCTGTCTTCCGGCGTTTCCGTTGGATCGTAGCCGCCGCTGACGTTCACTTCGACATCGTTGAAGCCGCGTGCATCGAGGTGCGCGCGCAGTTTGCGTTCGCACTCGGCGCGCGTCTGGTTCGGCACCAGACGCATGTCGAGCTTGGCCGCGCCGCGGCCGGGCAGGATGGTCATGCCGCCCGGGCCCGTATAGCCCGCGACCAAGCCTTCGATGTTTACAGTCGGCTGGGACGCAAGCCGCTCCAGCGCTTCGGCCCACGGCAGATCGTCAATAAACCGCGGCACCCCGAAGCGGCGTTTCCAATCCGCTTCGCTGGTCGCCGCCGCGTTCTGGCGAATGATGCGGCGCTCGCGCTCCGTGAGCGGACGCACGTTCTCGTGCCAGCCGTCGATGGCGACCGTGTTGCCGTCCGCCGAAACCAGCGTCTGCAGCGCTTGCACCAGGCGCCACACCGGCGAATCCACCATCGCTTTGTTGGAAGAGTGGATGTCGCGCGCCGGACCGCGGCCCCAGCGCTCGCCGCTGGCGATGAGTTCGCACTCGATGATGCCCTTGGCGCCGAGATTGACGGTGACGCCGCCGGTTTCCGGATCCTGCCAACCGGTGGGAATGAAGATTCCCTGGCTGCGCTGAAGCGCGGCCATGATGTCGGGGCGGCGCACGATCTGATGGAAGTGCGGACTGCCGATTTCCTCTTCGCCTTCGGCGACGAGCACCAGGTTCACCGGCGGCGTGCGCCCTGCAGCGCGCAATGCGTGCAGCGCGGCAAGGAAGCAGGCTTCCGGTCCTTTCTGGTTGACGGCGCCGCGGCCCATGATGACGCGGCCTTGCGGACGATCGACAAGCGCCGCCTCCAGCGGCGGCGAGGACCATTCGCTCTCGTTGTATTGCTTCACGTCATACATGAAATAGACGCCGAGCGTTTTTGGCGCGCCGACATCCCATGTGGCGAACACGCCAGGATGGCCGTCGGTCTGCACGATTTCGCTGTGCGTGAAGCCCGCCTCGCGGGCTAGGCGCTGCATGTATTCGGCGCCTTGCTGCATGT
>JAEWNX010000335.1 GCA_023461135.1 Pseudomonadota bacterium | reverse complement strand
ATGCAGGCTCACTCTACCAGTAGGATCGTGGCTTCCGAACGCAAAGCCTTCGCGCTGCGGCTCGATCCCGCACTCTACGATGCGGTCGCACGCCTCGCCGGCATTGACCTGCGCAGCGTGAACGCGGAGATCGAGTGCCTGCTGCGCGAAGCGCTGAAAGCGCGCGGCGTGAGGATTGAGAAGAAGGACGAGAACGACAGCGAAATCGAGGGGAAAAGCTGATGTCAGTCACGAACAAGTCTATCGCCTTCCTCGCACTCACGTTCGCGATAAGCTGGACCGTCGCGATCGGCGGTTGGGCGCTTGGCGCAGCAAACGCGCCAATGGGAGCTCTCGCTTCGTTGTTCGGCATGATGACTGGGCCCGCCATCGCCGCATTGATTTGCGCGATGGCGTTCGAGAAAGGGCACCGCGTGCAAGCGCTTGGCCTAAAATTTAAGCCAAACTGGTGGTGGCTTCTCGCCTACCTCATCCCGGTTGCGCTTAGCGCCGCGTCCGTGGGGCTTACACTGCTCCTATCCGACCGCACGCTGGCGGACCTGCACGCGAACTTATTGCTCGCTGCGCAGCAAGCCGGCCAGGACGTCCGCCAGATTCCGGAGAACTTGCCACTTGTTCCGCTCGTCTTGTTTCAGGCGCTTGTGATCGGCGCCCTGATCAACTCATTCTTGCTCACCTTCACCGAAGAGCTCGGCTGGCGCGGCTATCTGCATGACCTGTGGCGGCCATCGGGGTTCTGGCGCGCGTCTCTCGCGACGGGCGTCATCTGGGGAATCTGGCACGCGCCAGCGATCTACCTGTTCGGCCACAACTATCCCGACAACCGTGTGCTTGGCGTTGGCATCTTCGCAGTGTTCTGCACGCTGCTCTCGCCGATCATGACGCTGATACGCGATCGCGCCGGTTCTGTGTGGGCCGCGGGAATCGCGCACGGCACCGTCAACGCGGTCGCTGGGTTGACGATCCTTTGGCTGTCGAGCCCGGACTTTCCGTGGAATGGCCTCCTCGGCATCGGCGGCTACCTCGCGCTGGCGATCGGCGTGGTGATCGTGTTCCTGGTGCAGCGCGGCGCGCGGGCGTCTGTCGCGGCTAGCACCTGAGGTCACGAGGCTTGTGCTCGTCGATCCTCGGCGAACGCACGCCAGCCGTCACGATCATCCTCTGCGGCATCTGTGACGAGAAATGGCTGCTGGAGATCGAGGCGGTTGCAACCGCCTGATCTGGCGGCCTTGCGCCGGGGCGCGCCGGGGCTTACCTACACGCGATCCGTCAAATGGATCGATTCTAGCCGCTGAACGCGGGCGGAGACGTATGCCGAAACGAACCGACATCAACTCGATCCTGATCATCGGGGCCGGGCCGATCATTATCGGCCAGGCATGCGAGTTCGATTATTCCGGCGTGCAGGCGGTGAAGGCGTTGAAGGCCGAAGGCTATCGCGTCGTACTGGTGAACTCCAACCCGGCGACGATCATGACGGATCCGGGGTTGGCGGATGCGACTTATGTCGAGCCGATCACGCCTGAGATGGTCGAGAAGATTATCGAAGCGGAGAAGCCGGACGCGATCCTGCCGACCATGGGCGGACAGACGGCGCTCAATTGCGCGCTGACATTGGATCGCTCGGGCGTCTTGAAGAAGCACGGCGTGGAAATGATCGGCGCCAAAGCTGACGTGATCGAGAAAGCTGAACACAGGCAGAAATTCCGCGACGCGATGGATTCCATTGGCTTGGAGAGCCCGCGCTCGCGCTTGTGCAACACGATGGATGAAGCCCTGGCGGCGCTGGATTACGTGCAGCTCCCCTCCATCATCCGCCCTTCCCTGACGCTCGGCGGCCTGGGCGGCGGCGTGGCTTACAACGTCGAGGAGTTCAAGGAGATCATCGAGCGCGGGCTTGCGGCTTCGCCGATCACGGAAGTGCTGGTTGAAGAAAGCATCATCGGCTGGAAGGAGTACGAGATGGAGGTCGTCCGCGACAAAGCGGATAACTGCATCATCATCTGCTCGATCGAGAACATCGACCCCATGGGCGTGCACACGGGGGACTCGATCACCGTGGCGCCGGCGCTGACGCTGACCGACCTCGAATATCAGATCATGCGCAACGCCAGCATCGCCGTGCTGCGCGAGATCGGCGTGGAGACGGGCGGCTCCAACGTGCAGTTCGCGGTCAATCCGCAGACCGGCCGCATGGTCGTGATCGAGATGAACCCGCGCGTGTCGCGCAGTTCCGCGCTGGCGTCGAAGGCGACGGGCTTTCCGATCGCCAAGGTCGCGGCGAAGCTGGCCGTGGGCTACACGCTCGACGAAATCGCCAACGACATTACGGGCGGCGCAACGCCGGCCAGCTTCGAGCCGACGATCGATTACGTCGTCACGAAGATTCCGCGCTTCGCGTTCGAGCGTTTCCCGGGCGCCGATACGACCCTGACGACCTCGATGAAGAGCGTCGGCGAAGCGATGGCGATCGGGCGGACCTTCCAGGAATCGCTCCAGAAAGCGTTGCGTTCGCTGGATACGGGCCTCACCGGCCTCGATGAAATCGGCATCGAAGGCGCGGCGGATGAGGACGCCGGCCGCGCGGCCGTGCGGGCGCGGTTGGTGACGCCGAAGGCGGATCGGCTGCTCGTAGCGGCTGAAGCGCTGCGGCGGGGGCTGACGGTGGAAGAAATTTGCGCCGCCGCGCATTACGATCCGTGGTTCGTGCGCGAACTCGCGGAAATCATCGGCAGCGAAGCGGACGTGCGCGCCCACGGTCTTCCCAAGGACGCGGTCGCGTTCCGCGCGCTGAAGGCGCAAGGCTTTTCCGACGCGCGCCTCGCCAAGCTCACCGGACAGCGTGAGCGCGACGTGCGCGCGGCGCGCCGCAAGCTGGGCGTGCGCCCGCAATTCAAGCGCATCGATAGCTGCGCCGCCGAATTCCGCGCCACGACGCCCTACATGTACTCGACCTACGAGTTTCCCGCGTATGGCGGTGAAGCCGATTGCGAAGCCGAGCCGTCGGACCGCAAGAAAATCATCATCCTCGGCGGCGGCCCGAACCGCATCGGTCAAGGCATCGAGTTCGACTATTGCTGCTGCCATGCCGCGTTCGCGTGCGCGGAGATCGGCGTCGAGTCGATCATGGTCAATTGCAATCCCGAGACGGTGAGCACGGACTACGACACATCGGACCGTCTCTATTTCGAGCCGCTCACTACGGAAGACGTGCTTGAGATCGTCGAGACGGAAAAGTCACGCGGCCACGTGGAGGGCCTCATCGTGCAGTTCGGCGGGCAAACGCCGCTGAAACTGGCGCAGCCGCTCGCCGACGAAGGCGCGCCGATCCTGGGCACCAGCGTCGACGCGATCGATCTCGCCGAAGACCGCGACCGCTTCCAGGCGCTCCTGCGCAAGATCGGCCTCAAGCAACCCGACAACGCCATCGCCGGCTCGCCCGACGCGGCGCGCGCTATGGCGGCGAAGATCGGCTATCCGGTCATGCTGCGCCCGAGTTACGTGCTCGGCGGCCTAGCCATGCGGATCGTGCACACGGAAGAAGAGCTGAACGACTATGTCGTCCAGATTTCGCGTGCGCTCGGCGGACCGAGCGAGCTTGTTGTCTCGGAGAAGCGCCCGCTGCTCGTCGATCGCTATCTGCGCGACGCGATCGAGGTGGACGTCGACGCCATCTGCGACGGCGAAGACGTCTTTGTCGCCGGCGTGATGGAGCACATCGAGGAAGCCGGCGTGCACTCCGGCGACAGCGCTTGCGCGCTTCCGCCCTACTCGCTCGACAAGAAGATCGTCGCCGAGATCGAGGCGCAAACCAAGAAGCTCGCGCTAGCGCTCGACGTGCGCGGGCTCATCAACATCCAGTTCGCAGTGAAGGACGGCGAAATCTATATCCTCGAAGCCAATCCGCGGGCTTCGCGCACGGCGCCGTTCGTGGCGAAAGCGATCAATCGACCCATCGCCGCCGCCGCCGCAAAGGTGATGGCGGGCGTCAAGTTGAAAGAGCTGAAGCTCGATCGCCCGTCGAAGGGTCATGTGGCGGTGAAAGAAGCGGTGTTTCCGTTCGCCCGCTTCCCGGGCGTCGATCCGGCGCTGGGGCCGGAGATGCGGTCCACCGGGGAGGTGATGGGCATCGACCGCAATTTCGAGGCCGCGTTCGCCAAAAGCCAGATCGCCTCGGGCATCCTGCTGCCGACGGAAGGCTGCTGCTTCATCTCGGTGAAGAACACCGACAAGCCCGCCCTCGCCGCGGCGGCGCGCGACCTGATTGACCTTGGCTTTCGCATTATGGCCACCGGCGGCACGGCCAGTTTCCTCAGGGAACAGGGCCTGCCGGTGGAGCGGGTGAACAAGGTGGCCGAGGGCCGCC
>JAEWNX010000334.1 GCA_023461135.1 Pseudomonadota bacterium | reverse complement strand
CGGCGGCAACCCGCTGGCGATGGCGGTCGGCAATGCGTGCTACGATGAATTGTCGAAGCCCGAATTCCTCGAACGCGTGAACAAGATCGCCAACTTTCTCGGCCAAGCGCTGGAAGGCGTGAAGGATCGCCATCCCGATCTCGTGGTTGAAACGCGCGGCAAGGGCATGTTGCGCGGGCTCAAGCTGAAGATCGATCCGAAGCAAATTCAAGGCAAGCTGCGCGAGCGCAAAGTGCTGGTTGGCGTGGCCGGCGACAATGTGTTGCGCCTGGCGCCCCCGCTGATCATCGACGAAGCGCAAGTGAGTCAGGCGATCGATGCGATCGACGCTGTGCTTGCCGCGCAAATGTCCGAGGCGGGCGCGTGAGAAGCGCGGTTTTGGCGCCGCTGGCCCCTTGCCGGCAGTCGCTCTCTGCCGGCCGGACGCCGGCTGCTCAATGACCCGCCATTTCCTCGACATTTCAGCGCTCACCAAGTCGCAGTTGCGCGCAATCCTTGACGAGGCGCACCGCCGCAAGAACAGACGCATAGGCTGGCCCAAGGCCAAACCCGATGGGGATCGCCCGCTGGACGGGCACGCGCTGGCGATGATCTTCCAGAAGAATTCCACCCGAACACGCGTGTCGTTCGAGATCGGCATGCAGCAATTGGGCGGAATGAGCGTCGTGCTCGACGCAGCCGCCATGCAGCTTGGGCGCGGGGAGACGATCGAAGACACTGCGCGTGTTTTATCTCGGATGGTCGATGCGGTGATGATCCGCGCGCACAACCATCACGATGTGCTGGAGTTCGCCGGCGCAAGCGATGTGCCCGTAATCAACGGCCTCACGGAACTCTCGCATCCGTGCCAAATCCTTGCTGATCTTATGACCATCGAGGAATGGCTGGGCAGCGTCGAAGACAAGACCATCGCTTGGATCGGGGACGGCAACAATGTGTGCACGTCGTTTGTGCATGCTTCCGAGAAGATGGGTTTCAACCTGCGCGTAGCAACGCCCGCGGCGTACGCGCCCCGTACTCAAGAGATCGCCGCGGCGAAGGCGGCGGGCGCGGACATCGAAGTCTCGACCGATCCCAGGCGCGCCGCCGAGGGCGCGGACGTTGTCGTCACCGACACCTGGGTGTCGATGGGCGATGCCGACAAGGACGCGCGGATGGCGGCGTTTCCGCCCTATATCGTGGATGAGGCGCTGATGCAGCGCGCGGGCAAGAGCGCCGTGTTCCTGCATTGCCTGCCGGCGCATCGCGGCGAGGAAGTGAGCAGCGCCGTGATCGACAGCGAGAATTCAGCCGTGTGGGACGAAGCGGAGAACCGCATCCACGCGCAAAAGGCCGTGTTGCTGTGGTGCTTGGGGATGCTGCCAGCCGGCGTTTGATGTTTGCCGCCCACGCCCCCATGTCACGCCATCAATGACGACGCTCCCGACCACCAAAGACGATCTCGTTGCGGCGTTCAGCCTCGACGGGGCGCCGGTGCGCGGCCGCATCGCACGGCTCGGCGAGGCCGCGCTCGATCCGATCCTGCACCGGCATGCTTATCCACGCCCTGTGGCGATGCTGCTTGGCGAAGCGCTGACGCTGGCTGGGCTCGTTGGCTCGCTTTTGAAGGCGGAAGGGCGCCTCGTCGTGCAGGCGCAAAGCGAGGGGCTCGTGCCCTTGCTCGTGGCCGAGCACAACGATGGCGGCTTGCGCGGCTATGCGCGGCTGGCGGACGGTGCGGCGGAGAAGCTCGCCGGCGCAAATCGTATTCCCCCGGCGGATTTGCTTGGCGCGGGGCAATTGGTGATGACCCTCGACCAAGGGGAGGAGAAAGCGGCCTATCAAGGCGTCGTTGCTCTCGACGGCGACACGCTCGCACAATGCGCGCAGAACTATTTCCGGGTCAGCGAGCAGACCGACACGGGCATTCGCCTCGCTGTCGGCGAAGTCGTGCGTGGCGACGGGCCGTCGCTCTGGCGCGCGGGCGGGATGCTGATGCAGCGCGTCGCGGGGGACCAGGCGCGCGGAGATACGGCTGAGGACTGGTCGCGGGCCTCGCACTTGTTCGCGACACTTACCGACACCGAACTGATCGATCCCACCCTGCCGGCGGATCGCTTGCTCTACCGGCTCTTCCACGAAGAAGGGGTGCGCATGGCCACGCCGCTTCCTCTGGAAGACCGCTGCACGTGCGACGAAGACAGGCTTACGAATGTGATGGCGCAGTTTCCGAAGGACGAACTGCAGGATCTGGTAGAGCCGGACGGGTTCCTGCACGCGCGCTGCCAGTTCTGCTCCCGCGGCTATCGCATCGCGCCGGAGCAGGTTGGGGCTGGCTAGTCGTGGCGATCGATCAGCACCGCCAGGAACAGCGCCGGTCCGCCGTGTGCGGTCCATGCGTGGCTCGTGCCGCGTTGGATGACGATGTTGCCGGGCTTCAGGCGCCGCTCTTCATTGTCGAGCACGAGCGAGGCTTCGCCTGAGATGAGGCAGATGATGTCGAGCGTCTCGGTTTTGTGCATCGCCGGATGGCGGTCCTGATCGGTGAGTTCGTGCTCGGCGCCGAAATCGGCGAAGCGCTCACGCACCGTTTGTTTTAGGAAGTCCAGCGGCGCCCCTTCCGGCGCCGGCGAGATCACGAACCAGCGCACTTTCACTTTGCCTGCTGTGGGCGACAGGATCGGCTTGGTCTCGCCGCGGTCGGTCGTGTCGCGCTTGTCGAATGCGCCGCCGACCGCTTCGTGCCAAATCTCGAACAAGCCGCCGAGATTGGGGTCGCCGATCTCGCCCGATGGCGGCCCATCGACGATGACGACGGAGTTTCCGTTTGCGTCTTCGCCGGTGACGACGCGGCGCATGGCCTCCGTGAAATCGCTCATGTCAATTCGCCAACTTGGACTGATGCGGGCTGTCGAGCGGGAAGGCGGGCACGGCGATGTCGAACTCGTCACCGCCAGCGATGCGCAGCATGGAGTACGACCCCACCATCACGCCGGACGGCGTCGCGAGCGGGCACGCGCTTGTATAGCGGAAGCTCTCGCCGGGCTCGAGCACGGGCTGTTGGCCCACGACGCCGGCCCCGCGCACCTCTTGCGTCAGTCCGTTCTCGTCCATGATGCGCCAGTAGCGGGAGATGAGCTGCACCGCCTCGGCGGAGCGGTTCTCAATCTCGATCGTATAGGCCCAGACAAAGCGGCCTTCGTCGGGATCGGATTCCCGGGCCAAGAATTGCGGCTCCACCCGCACCACCAGCCCGCCTGTTTCGGCTTCGTACATGCCTCACTTCTAGCGGCCGGCGCTGGGCGAACGCCAGCCGCATCGTGCTAGAAAGAGAATCATGACCACCCACGGCGTCCTTTCCGACACGGAACTGAAGCGCGCGATCAAGCAAGGCTGGATCGGCGCCGATGCGGCGTTCCTCGACGATCAGATTCAGCCGGCCAGCCTGGACTTGCGGCTCGGCGAAACCGCGTACCGGTTGCGTGCGAGCTTCCTGCCAGGCGCTGGCGCGCGCGTGTTGGACCGGCTCGACGACCAGTTGGTGATGCACAAGATCGATCTTCGCCAAGGCGCCGTCCTGGAAACGGGCTGCGTCTATCTTGTGCAGGTGTTGGAGGAGCTGGCGCTGCCACAACACCTTCACGGCGCCGCCAATCCGAAAAGCTCGACAGGACGCATCGACGTTTTCACGCGCGTCATCATCGATGGTGCGCAATCATTCGATTATGTGCCGGCGGGTTATCATGGGCCGCTCTGGGCCGAGATCAGTCCGTGCACCTTCTCCATTCTCGTGCGCACAGGCACGCGCCTCAGCCAAGTGCGTCTGCGACGCGGGCCGCCGCACCCCAAGCACGAGATGGATTTCACCATGGACCTTTCGCTGACAGGTCCGGTTGGTTTTCGCGCCAAGCGGCACTCCGGCGTGATCGATGTCGATCGCATCGGCGCCTACGATCCACGCGATTTCTGGGAGCCGCTGGAAGCGAACCGCGGCCGTGTCGTGCTCGATCCCGGTGAGTTCTACATCTTCGCGTCGAAGGAAAACGTGCTGATCCCGCCCGATGAAGCGGCGGAGATGGCGCCGATCCGCACCGAGCTTGGCGAATTCCGCGCGCATTATGCGGGATTCTTCGATCCCGGCTTCGGGGTTGCGCCCAACGAGGGACGCGCTGTCCTGGAGGTGCGTTCGCGCGACGTGCCGTTCTTCGTCACGGACGGCCAGCCGGTCGGCAAGCTGGTGTTTGAGCCGCTATGCGGGCCCGTGGAGCGCCTTTATGGTGAGGTGGGTTCGAGTTATCAGGGCCAGGGGCTGAAGCTCTCGAAGCATTTCTCGCCCTGGCGGTAGGGGACGGCATGATCAGAACGACAGTGCTTGCGGCCATCGCGTTTACGGCGTTGGCCACGTCGGCATGCGCGCAAGAGGATGCCTTCGATCCTGCGCTCTACGTCGTGCGCGATGCAGATTCCACGATTTACCTTTACGGCACCGTGCATGTGCGCCCGCGCGGTACGGATTGGGGCGACGAGGACGTGCGCGCGGCGCTCGCCTCGGCCGACGAAATCTGGACCGAGATCGAGATTTCACCGGAGACCGATCAGCGCGCACAGGCGCTCGCGACGCAAATGGGCCGCGCGCCAGCCGACCGGCCGCTTTCGAGCTGGCTGACTGCGGAGGAAAACGCGCGTCTCGACGCGCTGACACAGCGTTTGGGCATTGCGCGCGCTTATCTTGAGCCGATGCAGCCGTGGATGGCGGGTCTCACCCTGTCGCTGCTGCCGATCATGCAAGCCGGCTACGATCCGTCGTCGGGCGTCGATCGCGCCGTTGACACGTATGGCGACGCGAACGGCAAGACGATGCGCTCGTTCGAGACGATCGAGCAGCAGCTCGGTTTCTTCGCCGGCTTGGATGAGGAGACGCAGCGCGCCTTCCTGCGCGAGGCGATAGATGAAGCCGAGCAGGGCCCGTCTATGATCGCTGAGATGACGACAGCTTGGGAGCGCGGCGATCTCGATACGCTGGAGCGCGTCGTAGTGGATGATACGCGCGAAGAATATCCGGATGTCTACGAGGCCCTGTTCGTGCGGCGCAACAATGCGTGGATGGACGTGCTGGTGCGCGAGCTTGAAGGATCGGGCGTGGACTTTGTCGCCGTGGGCGCGGGCCACTTGCTTGGCCAAGACGGGCTTGTCGCGCAATTGCGGGCGCGCGGCTACACGGTCGAACGCGTCGGCGAATAGCTAAGCCGCGGGGTGCTGCGTGGGCCAGCGGAACACGGCGATCACTTCGGTCGGCGTGAACATGTAATCCACGTCGGTGCCCTGCGCTTGCGACAGTGCGCTCTTGATCAGCATCGAGCCAAAGCCGGAGGTTTCGACGGCCCCGCTGGCTTTGCGGTTTTCCCGCCATTCGAGGGCGCAGGCGCCGTCATCGCAACGCCAGGCAAGCACGACCGGGCCCTCACCGTTGGCCAGCGCGCCATATTTCATGGCGTTCGTGCAAAGCTCGTAAAGCGCAAGCGAGAGGCCGTTGACATGGCGCGCAGGCACGACAACGGCGGGGCCGGGCCGAAGCGTCAGGCCCGGGTTCGGCAGGAACGGCGCCAGTGAACCGTTGATGACCTCCTGCAAATCGACATCGCTCCAATCGCGCCTGATCAGGACATTCTGAGCACTGCCAAGGGCCTCGAGACGTTTGATGAGAACGTCGCGATATTCTTGGGGCGTCGTGACCTCTTTGGCGATCTTCACCGACAGCGCTTGCACGACAGCGATGAGATTCTTGATCCGGTGAACGGACTCCCGCGCGCTCACCGAGCGTTCCGCTTCGTTAGCGACGACCTGATCGAGCACAAGTCGCGCGAGCCCGATTACCCACGCCAACAGCGCAGAGCTTATCGCGTAGATGCCAATAGTCAGCGGCGTGCGCGATCCCGATATGGTGAAGCTGAGCTGGTCGGGAAGCCAGATGTACCAGGCCAGCAGAAGTGTCGCCGCGGCCGTCACGAAACCGACGCGCGGGCCTCCGCAAAGCGTCGCCAGGACCAGAGCCGGAT
>JAEWNX010000333.1 GCA_023461135.1 Pseudomonadota bacterium | reverse complement strand
CCGTCGGGGGCGACATCATGCGCCTCGACGGCGCGCCGCTCCGATACGGCGACCGTGCGGGGCGCTTCCTGGTCAAGGGCTTCGTTGCGTTCGCGACCAGCGCCGCCAAGGACGCCGCATTGAAGGCGCTGTAGCGCCCGGTCAGGCGCTCAGCAGAGCAATCAGACGCCGCATGAACGCAGCGCCCTCTTCCAACTGGGCGATCTCAATCCACTCATCCGTCTGGTGCGCCTGCTCGATCGAGCCTGGTCCGCACACCACCGCCGGAATTCCCGCGCGTTGAAACAGCCCGGCTTCTGCCGCGTACGCCACTGCGCGTGTTTCGTTGTCCCCCGTCAGCGCGCGCGCCAGCGCTTCGGCGGCGCTATCGCGGTCAATCGACAAGCCCGCGGTGTTGGAGCGCCGCGTGATCGTCACGCCTCCTTCCGGCGCGCGGCGCTTGATCTCCGCATCGAGCGCCTCCGCAGCCGCGCGAAACCGCGTTTCCACCGCGTCGGCCTCCGCCATGCTCGGGCTGCGCAGATCCCATACGAACTCGCAGCGGCGCGCCAGGATGTTCGCCGCCGTGCCGCCCTCCACTTTGCCGATCGTCATGGTCGGCCCGGGCGGCGAGAAATGCACATCCCTCGCCGCCGCGCGCGCCTCGCGTCCCATCTCGGCGACCAGCGACATCAGCTTCAGTGCTTCCATCACCGCCGAAACGCCGGCGTCGGGCAAACTCGAGTGCGCTTCACGTCCCGTTACTTCCACCAAAAAGGAGCGGATTCCCTTGTGCGCGGAGACAACCTTCATGCTGGTCGGCTCGCCGACAATCACCGCCGCCGGCCGCGGCGCGGCGCGCACGATATCCGCGATCAGCGACGGCGCGCCGAGGCAGCCGATCTCTTCATCATAGGAGAAGGCGAGGATCAGCGGCTTTTGAAGCTTCGCCTCCAGCGCCGCGTCGATGTGCGCGAGCGCCAGCGCGAGGAAGCTTTTCATGTCCGCGACGCCGCGCCCGTAGAGCTTGCCTGCGCGCTCCGTCACCGCCCACGGATCGCTCGACCAGGGCTGTCCGTCGACGGGCACCACATCGGTGTGCCCCGACAGTACAACGCCGCCCTCCACCGCCGGCCCGATCAGCGCGTAGAGATTGGCCTTCGAGCCATCGGCGTTTGCGACGCGGTGCGATGCGATCCCTCGCTCAGCGAGAAACCCCTCCACCCATTCGATGAGCGCCAGATTTGAATTGCGCGACGTTGTGTCGAACGCGATCAGTTGCGTCAGCACATCGCGCGTGAACGCGATCTCGCTCACTCACTGCCCCGGCGCGCGCACCATTTGTCCGCCCGGCTCCTGGAAGGCCAGGAGCACGATGCGGAAGCGCAGCGCAGCGTTCGGCGGGATGGGACCGCGGCCTTCCGGCCCATATCCCAGCGAACCGGGGAAGGTCGCAACCACCTCATCGCCAGGACGCATGTGCGTGATGGCTTCGGAGAAGCCGGGCACCACGGCGTTCAGCGGAAAATCCACCGGCTCGTTGCGGGCGATCGATGAATCGAACACTTCACCGCCCTCGACGAAGCTGCCCTCGTAGTGCACCAGCACCGTCGCGTTCACGGTCGGCATCGCCAGCGACTGATCGTTGCCGCGGCGCATGAATTGCAGTTCAAGCCCGGACGGGAAACGCTGCGCATCTTCCTGGACCGCGCGGCTCATTGCGTCGCTCGCTTGCTGCGCCGCTTCGGCGTCCGCCTTGTCGGCGTTCTCGATCTCTTGCATCACGCCGTTGCCGCCGCCGCACGCCGCCGCCGCGAGCATGGCCGCCGCCGCCATCATCATTTTCATCATCATCTGTAAAGCGCTTCCGTTTGTTCGATGGTCATGGATTCAGCTTCGCCGGCGCGCTCCCATTCCTGGAAAGCCGGATCGGCGAAGATTGCGGCGCAATAGGCCTGCGCGACGTCGGGCGCGCTCACCGCATAAGTGCGCAAGCGCGTGCAAATGGGCGCGTACATCGCGTCGGCGATCGTGCGTCGGCCAAACAGGAATTGTCCCTCGCCGCCGTATCGGGCGCGCAGACCGCCCCAGAGTTCGTAGAGCCGGGTCAGGTCCGCGCGCGTCGCGCCGTTCCACTCCGGCTGGCGCTCGACACGCCGGCGAATGTTGCACGACATGGCCTGCCGCAACGCCACAAATCCCGCATGCATCTCGCAAGAAACCGAACGTGCTTCCGCCCGCCGCAACGGATCGGCTGGCCATAGCGACGGCGTCTGCTCGGCCGCCCACTCGCAAATCGCCAGGCTCTCATAGATCACCGTGTCGCCGAGGTGCATCGCCGGCACCCGCCCGCTGGGCGAGACCTTGAGCACCTCCTCGATCTGCGCACGACCGTAGCCCTCCCCGCCGAGCGCAACGACCTTCTCTTCGAACGGAATACCGCCCCATTTGAGCGCCAACCATGCGCGCAGCGACCAGGACGAATAGTTCTTGTTGCCGATGTGGAGGACCGGAACAGGCA
>JAEWNX010000332.1 GCA_023461135.1 Pseudomonadota bacterium | reverse complement strand
GCCATATTGGATCGGAGGAGTTCCGAGCATGAACGCGACTGCCGACCTTGGCTCGACCGCACTCAGCGCCTTTGCGCGGGCCGCAGGGCTTCTGGCGCTGGCGGTCGGCGCGGCGCTGGCGCTGGTTTTGGCGTTGGGGGCCGCGCTGGTGGTGGGAGTGATGATCCTTGGCGCGGCGATCGCCATGCGGCTAACGCCGCGCCGCAAGCGGACGCCTGCCGGTCCTGGGGTGCTTGAGGCGCGCCGCACGCCCACCGGCTGGGTGGTCGAAACCGCCACGCAGCGCAAAGCCTGAGCTTTCTTCATGCGCGGCTTGTCGGCACAATCGCGCCGATGACCGGCTATATCTCGCGACCGTCGCCGAACTTCGATGCGCGCACGCGTCCGATCGATCTCGTCGTGCTGCACTACACCGGCATGCAGGATGCGGACACGGCGCTGGCGCGCCTGACCGATCCCGCGCCAGTGGCCGGCAAGTATCCGGGGCCGTGGCAATCGTTCGATGTCGTCGAAGATGCGCCGCTGTCGAAGGTCAGCGCCCATTACGTGGTGGATGAAGCGGGCAAGGTGTTCAGCCTTGTGCCGGAGGAGCATCGCGCCTGGCACGCGGGCGCCTCGAGCTGGGAAGGCGAGGGCGATGTGAATGCGCGATCGATCGGCATCGAGATCGTCAATGGCGGGCATGATTTCGGATTGCCGGACTTTCCAGACGCGCAGATCGAGTCCGTGATCGCGTTGCTGCGCGAGATCTTCGGGCGTTGGACGCTCACGCCGGCGCGCGTCGTCGCGCATTCGGACATTGCGCCGGAGCGCAAGATGGACCCTGGCGAGAAGTTTCCATGGAAGCGTCTTGCCGATGCAGGCGTCTCGCTCTGGCCGAAACCGATCATTTTTGCCGCCGAGCCTGGCGAGGATCGCGTGGGGCGCGTGCAACAGGAATTGGCGGCTGTCGGCTACAGCCTAGAACTCACCGGCATGATGGACACCGCCACACGCGCGGCGCTGCACGCGTTTCAGCGCCGGTTTCGGCCCGCGAAGGTCGATGGGCTCATCGACGACGAGACGCAGATGTTGCTGGCGTCGCTGGCCGCGCAGAGCGTGACGCGCTGACTGCGCATTGTTGGGCGACGTGCTTGGCTAGGCGGGCGCCGTTTCCTCGCTTATATCTCACCCGCCAGTCGGCCGGACGGCCGCGGGTGCTGAGTTTCGCAAGAGATTGGCATTCGAGGAAAGTCCGGGCTCCACGCGGATACGGCGGCGGGTAACGCCCGCCGAGAGTGATCTTAGGGATAGCGCCACAGAGAATAGTCTGCCGAAAGCGCCTTGATCGAAAGACCATGGGCGCAGGCGATGGTGAAACGGTGGAGTAAGAGCCCACCGCCGCGACCGTAAGGAAGCGGGCACGGCAAGCCCCGCCGGGAGCAAGACCGAATAGGAGCATACGCTGCGCAAGCAGCAGGTCCGTCCGCGGATTGTGCTCGGGTTGGTCGCGAGAACCGTGCGGCGACGCGCGGTCCAGAGGAATGGTCGTCACCGGGCAACCGGTACAGAACCCGGCTTACAGGCCGACTGGCGTTTTCTTCCGACGGCGGCGTGCTATCCGTCCTGGTGGGTGGAGGGCTCAATGCTTTTGCGACGTTTCATCGAGCATGTACGCAAGCAGCCGTGGACGGCGATCACCATCGAGTTTCTGATTGTCGTGCTCGGCGTGTTCGTCGCCTCGCAGGTGACGGAATGGAGCTCATCGCAGGCGGACCGCCGCCTGGGGCGTGAATACACTGCGCGGCTCCTGACGGATCTCGAACAGGATCTCCAGAACCGCAGAGTGCTAATCGCCTATTACGACGCTGTCTACGCCAGCGCCGAGCGTTCAGATGCGCTGTTGCGAGATTCAAATGCCGATCCGCAGGCCCTCGTGGTTAATGCTTATCGCGCGACCGAGTATGCATTCTACCCAGCAACGCGGTCGACGTGGGATACGATCGTCTCTGCCGGCGACACTCGGCTGCTTCCCCAACGAGCAGTCTCAAGTGGGTTGGCGGACTATTTCGCCAACGACGCCACCCAGGACATCCTCGATGAAATGCGGCAGACAGCCTACCGTCAGCGCGTTCGCAGCTTGCTGCCACACCATGTCCAGGAGGCCATCCGGGCGCAGTGCGGCGACGTGCGCAACGATGCGCAAGAGGTTGTCGGTTTCCGCAACGATTGTGAACTTGGTTTGGACGGCGCGACACTGCGGTCAGCGGCGCAACGCCTCCAACGTGACCCCGCCGTGCTGGACGACCTCGCCTATCAGTTTTCGGCCTTGGTTGCGGCGCGCGCAAATCTGCGAGGCGACATCGTCTTTTTGAACGGGGCGATCGCGGCGCTGCACCCACCGGGGCGCGAGTGACGAGGTCTCGGTCGAACCTGGGATTTCAACTGCGCAACGAGCGTGAATCGTGGGAGTCTGGGTCATGGCTCACGCCCCCGTCCTCCTGGCCGAAGCGATGGATGCGCTCGCGCTCCGCGACGGCGGCGTTTACGTGGACGCGACCTTCGGGGGCGGTGGGTACTCGCGCGAGATGCTGCGGCGGGCCGACTGCCGGGTGATCGCGTTCGACCGCGATCCGGACGCGATTGCGCGAGGGGCGGCCCTGGCTGGCGAAGCCAAAGGTGAATTCACGCTTCATCAAGGCCGGTTTGGCGATCTGTCTGCGGACGAGCTCGTGGATGGGGTCGTGTTCGATCTCGGCGTCTCGTCGTTCCAGTTCGACGAAGCCGAGCGCGGCTTCTCGTTCCAGGCCGACGCGGATTTGGACATGCGCATGGAAAAGGCAGGGCCGAGCGCCGCGGACGCCGTCAACGGCCTCAGCGAAACCGCGCTCGCCGAGTTGATCTATCGCTACGGAGAGGACGACGACAGCCGCCGCATCGCGCGCGGCATCGCACGCGCGCGCGAGCAAGAGCCGATCACGCAGACCCTTCAGTTCGCGAAAATCGTGGAGGATGCGGTCGGCGGCCGCAAAGGCGCGCGCACACATCCCGCCACCAAGACCTTCCAGGCGCTGCGCATGCTGGTGAACGACGAGCTGGGTGAACTCGCGCGCGGGCTTTCGGCGGCGGAGCACGCGCTCGGACCCGGCGGGCGGCTTGTAGTGGTCTCCTTCCATTCGCTCGAAGACCGCATGGTCAAGCATTTCCTCACCGAGCGCGCCGCCGCACAGGGACGCGGCTCACGGCATGCGCCGGATTTGCCCCCGACGCGCGCGCCGAGTTTTGCGCTCGAGCACAAACGCGCGGTGTCGCCTAGCGATGACGAGATCGCCGCCAATCCGCGTGCGCGGTCGGCGAAGCTCCGCTGGGCGACGCGGACAGATGCGCCGGCTTGGGATGAACTTGAAGCGCCAGCGCTTGCGCCAAAAGCGGAGGCCGAATGGACAAAACTCTCCTAAGGCGCGGGGCTTACGCGGTCGCGGCGCTGATCATCGTGGCGTTGGTGATTGGCCTTTACAAAGCCAAGACGGACGCCGCGCGGACGGAAGCGCACGTGCGCCAATTGCAGCAGCAGGTCGAGGACAGCGAGGCGGACCTGCGCGCGCTGCGCGCCGAAATCGCGACGCAGGAAAGCCCGGCGCGCATCGAGGCGCTGGCGGAAGACCATCTCGGCGTCACCGTTGGCAGCGAAGGTGCGGCGCTGCCGGAAAACGCGATCAAGCAACGCCTGCCGCCCCCGCGCGCGCCGAGACCGGCCGAATGAGGCCGATCAACGCCGCCGCGATCCTTGCGCCGCGCGAGGCGACGTTTGAAACGCTGGCGGAAGCGGCGCCTGCACGCAACCGCGTGCGCTTCCTGGCAATCGGCGTCTTCGCTGTGCTGTTGCTGCTGGCCGGCCGCGCCGTTCAGTTGGCCTTTTCCGGCGATCCGTTCGCCGAACCGCGCCGCATCGCGATCGCCGCGACGACGCGTGCGGATATTGTCGACCGCAACGGCGTGCTGCTCGCCACAACGGTGCGTGCGTACGCGTTGACTGCGACGCCGGCGCGCGTCTGGAATGCGCAAGAGACGGCAAGTGCGCTGCACCGCGTGTTTCCCGAACTCGATCGCGCCGCGATGATCCGGCGGCTGAGCGATACGTCGCGCCAGCTCGTCTATCTGCGACGCAGCCTGACCGAGGAAGATCGCGCCGAGGTTCACGCGCTGGGTCTCGCCGGCATCGGCTTCGAAGCGGAGGACCGCCGCGTCTATCCGCAAGGCGCCATGGCGGGCCATACGCTCGGCTTCACCGATGTCGATCTCAATCCACTCGCCGGCGTCGAGCGCGGCCTCAACGCCCAAATCCGCGCCGCGGGCGAAGCGGGCAGGCCGGGGCGCCTCTCGCTTGATGGGCGCATGCAGTACGCGCTGGAGACCGACCTCGACGCCGCCGCGCGTGCGGCGGGCGCTTCAAGTGCGGCCGGCGTCCTGCTCGACGCGCGCACTGGGGAGGCGCTCGCACTTGCGTCCTGGCCGCGCGTCGATCCGAACGATGCCGGGGCGGCGTCCGACAACA
>JAEWNX010000331.1 GCA_023461135.1 Pseudomonadota bacterium | reverse complement strand
CCGCTGGTGACGAGCGCGGCCCCGATGACGGCGGGACGCGCCGCGGCGCTGTTGGCCGAATGGGGCGGCGCGGATGTCGCGGCGGCGGATATGCCCCCGCTCCGGCTGATCGAGGTTGAGCTGACGGGGACAGCGGCGAGCGTCGATGTCGCTGGCGACATCGTCGCGGCGTTGGCGCAAGGCGGCGTGACGGCCGAAGTGATCGCGGCGCCGAACGATGCGAGCGGCGGGGGGCTGGCGGAGCGCGTGCGGGCGGCGGCGTTCTGGGGCGCGGTGGCGTTTAGCGTGATGATGGCGGTGATCATCTCGCTGGCTGCGCGCAGCTTGGCTGCCCGGCGCCGCGAGATGGTGACGGTGATGTGCGACCTGGGGGCGACGCGCAGTCAGGCGGCAGGACGCGTCGCGGACGAAGCGGCGGTGATGGGACTCTATGCCGGGCTCGCAGGCGGCGTGCTGGCGGGCGTCGCGGCGCTCGTCGTCTTGTGGCTGGCCATTCCGGGTGTCAGCATCGATGCTCTGCCCGCCATGATTCTGCCTGTGGACCTCGCCCCGATCGTCGCCGCGCCGCTGGGCGCAGCGATCGCCGCGGGCTTCGGCGCGCGCGCTGCGGCAGGGTACTTTCACGGGCAAGCGGCGAGGCTCGGATGATGATGCGCGCCGGCGTCATCGCGCTCCTCATTCTGGTGATCGCCTTCATCGCGGGGTTCTGGAAGTTCGCTGAGAATGTGCGCGAACGGCCTGAGCCGCCGCCGCACGCCGACGCCATCGTTGCGCTGACGGGCGGCTCGTCGGCGCGCCTGGCGACCGGCGTGCGCTTGCTGGAGGAGCGCAAGGGCGATCGCCTCTTGATCTCCGGCGTCAATCGCATCGTCACGGACGGCGAACTCTTTCACGCGCTGAACGTCGATCCCGCGTTGGGCGAATGCTGCATCGATATCGGACGCTCGGCCGACGACACCCTCGGCAATGCGGCGGAAACTGCGGCCTGGGCGCGAGACCATGGCTTCACGCGCATCATTCTCGTCACCGACGATTATCACATGCCGCGCTCGTACGCGGAATTGTCGGTGGCGATGCCGGAAGCCGAGATCCACCCCTACCCGGTGCGCACGCGCTTCACCGATCCGAAGCTGTGGCGCAGCGATCTGGGCGCGGCAGGAAGGCTCGGCGCGGAATACGTGAAGTATCTCGTCATCCGCGGCCGTGAAGCGCTGATCGATCTCGGCAGCAACACCGAGAATGCCGAGCAGCGGGGCGCGCACGCATGAGGCTCGTGCGGTCGGTCATCTTCGTCATCTGGCTTTACGCTACGATGGCGATAGTCGGCGTGGGTTTCTGGATTCCCGTCATGCTGGACGACAATTACGTCTACGCGGCGCAGCGGGCGTGGGCGCGGCTGACGAATTGGGGCCTTCGGTGGATCGTCGGCGCGCGCGTGCGCTTCGAGGGCTTGGAGCACGTCCCCAAAGGCGGCGCGCTGATAGCGATGAAGCATCAGTCGATGCTGGATACGATTGCGCCGACGCTGCACATTCCGAAATCGACCTACGTGTTCAAGAAAGAACTCGGCGCCACGCCCGTGATGGGCGCGTATCTGCGGAAGAACCAGATCGCGGTTGACCGCGGCGGACATGCGACAGCGCTAAAGAGCATGATGCGCGGCGCGCGCGAAGCGGTGGCGAAGGGCCGGCAGGTGATCATCTTTCCGGAAGGAACGCGCCAGACGCTCGACGCGGCGCCGGATTACAAGCCGGGCATCGCGGCGATGTATAAAGACCTCAACATTCCGGTGACGCCGGTGGCGGTGAGCACGGGACTTATCTGGAAACCCAAAGGGCTGATGCGCAGCCCCGGAACCGCGACGTTCAAGTTCCTGCCGGCAATTCCTCCCGGTTTGCCGCGCGAAGAATTCATGCGCCGGCTCGAAGACGCGATCGAAGGCGAGGGCCAGGCCTTGCTGCCGCCCGATAAGCGTCGCAGCGTCGCGGCATGAAGGCGCGCACGCTTTGGCTGATTGTCCCGTGGGCCGTGTTCGCGGTGATCGCGATCGGCTGGATCATTTATTGGAACGTGGTGGCCGGCACGGCGGAAGCACGCGTGCGCGCCTGGGCCGCCGAGCAAACTGAGCAAGGCGGACAAGTTTCCATCGAGCGCATCGTCAAGCGCGGCTTTCCGGTGCTGTTGCGGCTGGAGCTGCATGGCGTGACGTACGCGCCGGCGCGCGGGGGATGGCGCGCGGAAACGGCGCGCGCCGATCTGCACGTGCAGATGCTGAACCCGCAGCACGTAATCCTGGAGGCCGAAGCGCCGATCGCGGTCTCGCGCGCGGACGGGGCCGTCACGAACATTTCCGCCGATGCGATGATCGCCAGCGGGCGCACGCGCGGCGATGCGCTGGCCGCCGCGGGCGTTGAGGCCGACAATCTCGCGCTCGACGATCCGGCGCAGGATGGCGTGCTTCGGGTGCGGCGCATGGTGCTCAATGTGCGCCCGGACGAGCGCGCCGCGGGCGATTATCAGGTCGCGTTCGACGCGCAGGGGCTGATGCTGCCGCGCTCGGTGCGGAGTTTCGAGGCGTTTGGGCTGGACGTGCCGTTGCTGCGCGCGGCGCTGGTTGTCACCGAAGGCGCGGCGCTGACGAACGCCTCACAGCAGGATCCACTAGGCCCATGGCGCGAGGCGGGCGGACGCTTGCGGATCGAAGGGCTCGAGGTGCGCTGGGGGCCGTTGACGACGTTGGGACGCGGCGAAGGCGGGTTGGATGAGCAGCGGCGCTTGCAAGGCGTGCTGACGCTGCCGATCGAAGAGCCGGCGCCGGTGTTCACGGCCATCGCCAACGGGCCCAACGTGAATGAAGATGCGCGGCGCGCGCTGGGCTTGCTGGCAGCCGGGTACATGATCAGCGGCGATGACATCACGCTGGACGTGGAAGCGCGCGATGGGCTGATGCGGCTGGAAGGATTGCCGGTGCGGCCGCTGGGGCCGGTTTACTAATTCTCCCGCCCCCAGTTCGGCGTGGGCGTGTCTTGCCCGGCTTCGATGACTTCGCGGCGCATGCGGCGGGCGCGGTCGAAGAGATCGTAGAGCGTGTCGCCCTCGCCCCAGCGGATGGCGCGTTGAAGCGCGGCGAGGTCTTCGGAGAAGCGGCCGAGCACTTCGAGCACGGCTTCGCGGTTGTTGAGGAAAACGTCGCGCCACATGGTGGGGTCGGAGGCGGCGATGCGCGTGAAGTCGCGGAAGCCTGAGGCGGAATACTTCACGACTTCGCTTTCGGTGACGCTCTCCAGATCTTCCGCCATGGCGACGATATTGAACGCGATGAGGTGCGGCAGGTGGCTGGTGACGGCGAGCACAACGTCGTGGCGGTCGGCGTCCATGCGCTCGACTTGCGCTCCGAGCGTGCGCCAGAAGTGTTCGAGCTGATCGATCGAGGCGGCGTATTCGGCGCGATCATCCTTGAGCGGCGTCAGGATGTGCCAGCGATTGTGGAACAGAGCGGCGAAGCCCGCGTCGGGGCCGGAATGTTCGGTGCCGGCGATAGGATGGCCGGGAATGAAATAAGCGTGCGCCGGCAATTTCTCGGCGACGGCGCGGACAACCGCGCCCTTCACCGAACCCACATCTGTGACGATGGCGCCCGCCTTCAGCGCCCGCGTGCACGCTTCGGCCGCGGCGCCCATGGCGCCGACCGGCACAGCGAGCACGACGAGTTCGGCGTTTGCGACGGCGGACTCCGCGCTTTCCAACACCTCGCCGAGGCCCAGCTCCCGCGCGCGCTGACGCACAGCCGGGTCGGCGTCGTAGAGCGCGATCGCGTCAGCCGCGCCGTGTTCACGCGCGCCGCGCGCGATCGAAGCGCCGATCAGCCCGACGCCCAAAATCGCGATGCGGCCGAAGACTGGCATCAGATGCGCGCGTAAGCGCCAAGGACGCGCACGCTGTCGAGGCCGAAGCGCGTCAGGGAGCCGACGCGCGGATCGTCCAGCCCCAGAAAGCCGTCGATGCGGATCAGCACTTTGGGATCGCCGCGTGCGATCTCATTGCCGGTCAGGCCGCTCTCGGTGAGCGCGCGCTGCAGCCGGTGATTGCGGTCGAACGCCATGACGATGGTGACGTCGTCGCCCGCTTCCTCGGGCGGCGATGCGGCGAATACGGCGGCCTTGGGCGCCTCGTCTTCGGTTTCGCGCAGCACCGGCAGCGCCGCGATCAGATGCAGCTTGCTGTACCGCGTCTCAGTCAAAGCCGGCCACCAGCCGCCGACGCTTGGCGCGGCGGGCCACGGCGTGACGGCGACCCATGACTGGGGATTGTCGGCCGCCTTCTTAAGCGCGTCGGTCGGCTCGCCGACGAAATCAAGCCGCGCTCTGGCGCCGAAATGACGGCGCGCGAGATCGTAGAGACGGAAATCCTTCGGGTTGCCGCCAACCGCGACATCGATGACGCGCTGACGGCGCAGCGATGCGGCGATCAGCGCGCGCCACACCTCAACAATAAGCTCCCGCTCGAGCGGCGCCGGCGCGCTCGTGATGAGACGGCGCAGCAGCGCAACCTCCCGGCCCGGGCGAATGGGCAAGCCAGGCTGCGGCGCTTTCGCGGCGGCGAGCTTGTCCGCAAGCTGCAGGCGCTCCGCGGCGAGCGACAGCAGCGTGGAGTCGATGCCGTCGATCTCGCGGCGAATCGTTTCGATAAGATCGCTGGGCGGGGGGGCCTTGTCGTCCATGGGGTTGTGGACACTAGAAGCTTTCGCCGCCAGCGCCAACGGCTCGCGCGCCGGGCGCGTCATCAACAGCAGGACTTAGCGCCGGGGGATGCGCGGCGAGGCGAAAGCTATAGACTCGCAACATGATTCACGCAGCGGCGAAGGTTCAGGCGGCGGGGGGCGTGCGCACCCTCTCCTTCGATGCGAGCGCGCCGTTGCAGCTCTCAAACGGCGAAAAACTCGCGCCGCTAACCATAGCGTTCGAAACGTACGGCGCCCTCAACATCGAGCGCAGCAATGCGGTGCTGGTGTGCCACGGGCTCACGCACGATCAGTTTGTCGCCAGTCCCAACCCGGTGACGGGCCGGCCGGCGTGGTGGCCGCGCATCGTGGGGCCAGGGCGCCCGATCGACACCAACCGCTTCTTCGTCGTGTGCGCCAACGTGCTGGGCGGCGCGATGGGCACGACGGGGCCGGCCTCGCCCGCGGCGGATCGCCAGCCGTATGGCTTGCGCTTTCCGCCGATCACGGTGGCGGACATGGTGCGCGCGCAATCGATGCTGATCGAAGCGCTCGGCATCGAGACGCTGTTTCTGGCGATCGGCGCGGGGCTCGGCGGCATGCAGGCGCTGAACTGGGCGAGCGCGTATCCGCGGCGCGTGTTTGCATGCGCGACGATCGCCTCGGCGGCGCGGCAGTCGGCGCAGAACATCGCGTTGTCGGAATTGGGACGCCAGGCGATCATGGCGGATCCCGAGTGGCGCGGCGGCGGCTATGCCGCCCATGGCGTGCGGCCCACCAAGGGCTTGGCCGTCGCGCGCATGGCGGCCCAAGTGGCGAGCCTTTCCGAGAGCGGCGTGCAGGCGCGTATCGAAGAGGCCTACAAGCGCGAGCGCTTCCGCTTCGACGCCGATGCGTCCGGCGCGAGCGCGAGTTTCGTCGAGCGCTTCGATGCAAACTCTTATCTCTATCTGACCCGTGCGATGGACGGCTTCGATCTGGCCGGCGATTTCGGCGGACGGCTCGCGAACGCGTTCCAGGGCGGCGCGACGCGGCATGCTGTGTTCGCGTTCTCCAGCGACTGGCGTTATCCGCCGGAAGAAAGCCGGGCGCTGGCGCGGGCGTTGATCGCATCGGGCGCGGAAGCGGCGTTCGTCGAGATCGATACGCCGAACGGGCATGACGCCTATCTCGGCGAAGAGCCGGAATTCGAGAGCGTGCTAACCGGCTTCATCGATGCGGCGGCCTCGGCGCGCGGGCTCTCGTTGCTCGGGGGCGCGGGATGACACAGCTCGAACTGGTTCAGCAGGCGGCCGAGTTCGACGATGCGCCCGTGCGCGGGGATTTCGACGTGATCGCGCGCATGGTGGATGACGGCGCCTCGGTGCTGGATGTCGGCTGCGGCGATGGGGCGCTCATCTCCCTGCTTGCGCGCACCTGCGGCGCACGCGCGCGCGGACTGGAGCGCGACAAGGCCAAGGTGCGTTTCTGCGTCGGACGCGGGCTTTCGGTGGTGCAAGGCGATGCGGACGGCGTGCTCGAGGATTATCCGAGCGCGGCGTTCAACTATGTGGTGTTCTCGCATTCGTTCCAGTCGCTGGCGCGGCCGCGCGACGTGCTGCGCCAGGCGGGGCGCGTCGGCGAAAAGGTGATCGTCTCGATCCGCAATGCGGGACACTGGCGCAATCGCTGGCGGCTGATGAGCAAGGGACGCGTGGTGTCGCCCTCGGCGCCGAATTGGGCGGATGGCGAACTGAAGCGCGCGTGCAGCGTGCGCGATTTTGCGGCGCTGGCGCGCGAGATGCGGTTCACGGTCGAGACGGCGATCCCGCTGAGCAAGGGCCGGCCGGGATCGCCGTTCGCCAAGACGCTGTGGCGCGCCAACGTGTTCGCCGAAGAGGCGGTGTTCCTGCTGACGCCGTAGGGAGCGCAATGAAGCGGCTCGTCATCTGCTGTGACGGCACGTGGCAGCGCCTCTATGGCGATGCGCTCACCAATGTCGCGCTCACCGCGCGCGCGGTGGCGACGCGCGACGCGCAGGGCAATCCGCAGATCGTGTTCTACTCGGAAGGCGTCGGCGCTTCCCTGTCGGGGCTGAGCCTCTGGCAAGGCATGACGGGCGGCGATCTCGATGACAATTTGCTGGAAGCCTGGCTCTTCCTCAACCTGAACTACGAGCCGGGCGATCAGATCTATCTGTTCGGCTTTTCCCGCGGGGCGTACACGGTGCGCAGCCTGGCGGGACTGCTGCGCAAGATCGGCGTGCTGCGGCGCGCGCATGTCGACAAGGCGCGCGATGCGCTGGACATCTATCGGACGCGCGAGTTCGCGGCGGATAGCGCCGAGACGGAGCGATTTCGCACAGCGCATGCGATCGCGTGGCCGCGGCTGGCCGCGCCATTTACGGCGCCGCCGTGCGATCTGCGCATCCGCTATCTTGGGCTCTGGGATACGGTGGGCGCGTTGGGCATTCCGCGGCTCCTGCCGGTGTCGATTGGGCTCAACAAGGGTTACGAGTTTCACGATACCGCGCTGTCGCGCTCGGTGCAGTTCGCGCGACACGCGGTGGCGATCGATGAGCGGCGCGCGGCGTTTGCGCCGACGCTGTGGAGCAATGT
>JAEWNX010000330.1 GCA_023461135.1 Pseudomonadota bacterium | reverse complement strand
CCGTTTTCCCGTTCGCCGTGCTCGGCGGCACGCCCCAGGATCTGTCCTACAAGGGCGAGCCCACCAAGCTCGTGATCGGCGACAACAACGTCATCCGCGAACACGCCACGCTCCACCGCGGCACTATGCGCGGCCGCTCGATCACCCGCATCGGCGACGATTGTCTCATCATGGGCAATTGCCACATCGCTCACGATTGCATCGTCGGCAACAACGTCATCATGGCGCAGACCGCCACCATCGGCGGCCACGTTCAGGTCGGCGACTTCGCCTTCCTCGGCGGCCTTGCCGGCGTCCACCAGCATGGCCGCGTCGGGCGCCACTCCTTCGTCGGCGCCTCCGCGCTGATGACCACCGACCTCATCCCGTTCGGCTCGGCCATCGGCAACCACGCCCACCTCGGCGGCCTGAATGTCGTCGGCCTCAAGCGCCGCGGCTTCACGCGCGAGCAGATCCACGATCTGCGCGCCGCCTATCGTCTCCTGTTCGCTGAAGAGGGCACCTTCCAGGAGCGCCTCGACGACTGCGCCGAAATCTACGCGAGCAATCCCCACGTGATGGAGATCGTCGAGTTCGTGCGCGCCGACGCCGCGCGCCCGCTCTGCATGCCGCGGGATTGACGATGAGCTGGAAGAAGCTTGGCATCATCGCAGGCGGCGGCGAACTGCCCGTCGTCCTCGCCGAGCACTGCGCCGCCCAACAGCGCCCATATTTCGTCGCCCGCATCACACCTTACGCCGATCTGGCTCTCAGCGCCCATCCGGGCACGGACAACGGGCTCGGTCATATGGGCGGACGCATGCAGGCGATGCGCGAAGCCGGCGTCGACGCCGTCGTGTTGATCGGCCAAGTGCCGCGCCCCGACGTCTCAAAACTCGACCTCGATGACGGCGCCCTCGCCATGTTGCCCGCCATCATGGCGGCGCTTCCGCAGGGCGATGACGCCCTCTTGCGCGCCATCCTCGAAGAGCACGAACGCGCCGGCTTCCACGTCGTCGGCGCTGAGGCCGTGATGGGCGATCTCCTCGCGCCCGAAGGCGCGTGGGGCGCCATCGCGCCAACCCTCGCTCAGATGAAGGACATCGCCAAAGGCGCACAGGTCGCACACGCGATCGGCGCGTTCGACATTGCTCAAGGCGTCGTGGTCTGCGACGGCCATGTGCTCGCGCTCGAAGCCGCCGAAGGCACTGACGAAATGCTGAAGCGCGTCGCCGCCTTGCCGCTTGCGCTGCGCGGCGCGCCCGAGCGGCGCCGCGGCGTGCTGGTCAAGCGTCCCAAGCCCATTCAAGAGCGCCGCATCGACTTGCCGGTCGTCGGTTTGCGCACGCTGGACGGCGCCGCCGCCGCCGGTCTCGCAGGCGTCGCTGTGGAAGCGCACGGCGCGCTTGCCGTGCGCCGCCCGGAGATGATCGCCGAAGCCGATCGCCGCGGGCTCTTCCTCTACGGCTTCACGCGCAGCGAGGCAGGCGAGGCTTGAGCGCACGCATCTTCCTCGTTGCCGCGGAATCTTCAGGCGATGCGCTCGGCGCCGATCTCGCCCGCGCGCTGAAGGAAAGCGATGCATCGCTCGACATCATCGGCGTTGGCGGCCCGCTCATGGCCGAGGAGGGCATCCAAAGCCGCGCCGACACATCGGGCCTCGCCGTGCTCGGCTTCGTCGAGGGCCTCCTCGCCTACAGCAAGGTAAAGCGCGCTGTCGCAGCGACAGTGCAAGCCATCCTCGCCGCCAAACCCGACGTCGTCGTCCTCATCGACTCCTGGGGCTTCACACTCCGCGTCGCACAAGGCGTCCGCGCCGCCGCGCCGCATATCAAGCTGGTGAAATATATCGGTCCGCAAGTGTGGGCGACGCGCCCCGGCCGCGCCAAGACGCTCGCCGCCGCCGTCGATCACCTCATCTGCATCCACGATTTCGAGGTCCCGTATTACGAACCCTACGGCCTTGCCTGCACAATCGCCGGCCATCCCGCGCTCGGCCGCTACAAGCCCGGCGACGGCCCCGCGCTCAAGGCGCGCGAAGGCTTCAAAGCCAAAGAGCGCGTCGTTCTGGTGCTTCCCGGCAGCCGCGCCGCCGAAGTGCGCCGCATCGGTCCCACGCTCTGGCGCGCCGCCGAACTGCTCGACGCAACGCGCAACGACGTGCGCCTTCTCGTCGTCGCCGCGCAATCGGTGCGCAAAGCCGTCGTCGCACAAGCCCCGCCCGTCGCGCGCATTGTCGGCGAGCGCCACAAGGAAGACGCCTTCGCCGCCGCCACCGTCGCGCTCGCCGCCTCCGGCACGGTGACGACCGAAGTCGCCCTCCAAGGCGCGCCGGTCATCGTCGGCTACAAGCTCACCTGGCTTTCCTGGGCGCTGGCGCGTCTGGTGTTCAAAGGAAAATACGTGACGCTGATGAACGTCGCCGCCGGCGCCGAAATCGTCCCCGAATTCTTGCAAACCAAATTCACCGCCGAAGCCATCGCCGCCGCTGCCGCGCCGCTGCTCGACGACGAAGACGCCCGCGACGAACAAGTCCGCCGTCAAGACGAAGCGCTCGCCAAGATGGGCCGCGGCGGCAGGCCCGCTGCAGAGATCGCCGCCGAAGCCGTGCTGAAGGTGATGCGCCCGCCGCTCGAGAACTAAAAAGGGGGATAGACGCACCGCCTATCCATGCCGTTTCGCGCCTAACGCCCTGACTCCAAAGCATCGCAACAAAATCTATCCGACCGACTTCAACCCACGCCTACACTGCACGTCTCTTCCGCATGGGAGGCTGATCGGTACCAACGCCTTTGAGCGCGG
>JAEWNX010000329.1 GCA_023461135.1 Pseudomonadota bacterium | reverse complement strand
GAATTTCAGCACGTCGATGTCGATGGCCATGACGCCCCTGGCGCTGGTGCTCGGACTGCCGGTCGCGCTGATCTCCGGCATTGTGTTCGCCTGGACCGCGCTGTCGCGCCCGCGCGGCGAACGGCTCGACGACAACATCTACGTCGCGAACGACGTGCAGCCGTTCCGCTAGCGATAGTCGCGCACGGCCTCTTCGATCGCCGCTTCGAGCGCTTCCTGGTCGACGCCTTCGCGCGGCTTGAAGATCGCGGTGACGCCGCTCATGCGTTCCAGCACGGCGAACTGGGTGACGACGTCATAGTGCTCGCGGCCCTCGTAATCGTCGAGCCACAGTTCCCAATCGCGCGCCCCGCCCAGCCGGCGGATGGCGTTGAGCGCGCAGGCGGCGCGGAAGCGTCCATCCACCAGAATGAAATCCGGCGCTGGCACATCGCCGCTCCACGGCGCATCCACATAAGCGCGCCAGCGCGCGACGCGCGCGCGGTTGGGCGTTCTGAACAATGGCGCGCCCCAGTGTTCGGTGAGGCCGATGCGCCCTTGAACGAAACGCTGCTTGGCAAGATCGAGCGTGCCTGCCGCGGCGATCTTGCGGCGTACGGCTTTGAGATAGCTTGGATCGGTTTCGACCGTCGTGAAGGGCACGCCCTGCCGCGCCGCCAAGACTGTGGAAGCGCCGCTGCCGAACTCCAGATAGCGGCGCGCCGTCGCGATGCGCGTCAGGAAAAGCGGAATGGTCTCTTCGTCGAAGTCGGGCCGGTCCGGGACCTGGAAGCCTTTCACGCGCTGCAAATAAAGAAAGGACGCATAGTCAGCCGCGCGCTTGGCTTTGCGCCCGATCCAGCCGAGCGGGCCCGTGACGTCGGAAGATTCTGCGCCCATGGTTAAGGCGTCACTCTGCTGCATGTTGCGTCCCGGCGAAAGCGTCGCCTCGTGCTTGGCCCGCGCCGGGCGTGAACTCAAACGCGTACACTAAGCAGGTGGCGCCGGGCTTGAACGCGCAGCCAATGCGCGACGCGTGCGCTTCCGTGCGTTCACATCGTTTCGGCTGCGGGGCGAAAGGCGCGCCAAAATGAGGCGGGTTGGAGCTTGGCGAAGGAGCGATCGGACCGGACGCGCGAGCTGCGGCTCGACATCCAAGGCTTGCGCGCTATCGCCGTGCTCGCCGTGGTGCTTTACCACGCGGCGCCCAGCGCGCTGAGCGGTGGGTTCGCGGGCGTCGACATCTTCTTCGTGATCTCCGGCTATCTGATCGCCGGCATCCTGCTTGGCGAGATGGAGCAGGGAAAGTTCTCGCTGCTCGGCTTCTACGAGCGGCGGGTGCGGCGCCTGTTCCCGGCCTTGTTCGTGATGCTGGCCGTGGTGCTTGCGGCCGGCGCCATGCTTCTGACGCCGAGCGCCTACCAGGAGCTTGGCCGCACCACCGTCTCGACCATCTTCTTCGTCTCGAACTTCGATTTCTTCAGCATGTCGGACTATTTCGACAGCGACGCCGAGTTCAGGCCGCTCTTGCACACATGGTCGCTCGCAGTCGAAGAGCAATTCTATTTGGCCTTTCCGCTGCTGCTGTTTGCGCTCGTCTCGTTTGCGCGGCGCTGGATGCGGCTGGCGCTGCTCGTGGGCGCCGTGATTTCGTTCGCGCTCTGCCTGTGGGCGCTAGAGCGCAACGTGGCGGGCGCTTTTTTCCTCGCGCCCTTCCGCGGCTATGAATTGCTGATCGGCGCCGTGCTCGCGGGCGTGCCCTTCCCGGCGCGCGTACCGCAGATCGTGCGTGACGCGCTCTCCTTGGTTGGCCTTGCATTGATCGGCGCAAGCCTCGTTCTGATCAATGAAACCATGCCCTTTCCCGGCGCCGCCGCGCTGGCGCCGTGCTTTGGCGTGGCCCTGGTGCTGTTCGCCGGCGCTAACGGATCGTCATTCGGCGGACGCTTGATCAGCGGACCGTTCTTCACCTTCTTCGGCGCGCTCTCCTATTCGCTCTATCTCTGGCATTGGCCCGTGCTGGTTTTCGGCAAGAGCCTGCTGCTGGGCGAACCGGACGCAGTGCAGACCGCTGTCCTGGTATTGCTCGCGATCGTGCTGGCCAGCCTGTCGTGGCGCTTCATCGAACAGCCGTTCCTGAAACGGCGCATGCCGCGCTGGCGTCTGTTCGCGATGGGTGGCGCGGCGATGGCGGCAGGCACAATCGTCGCGGCCGTGGTGTTCGTGGCGCACGGCCTACCGGGGCGGTTCGAGGCGCCGGCGCGCGCCATGTTTGCGCAGAGCGAGAGCTACAGCCCGCGGCGCTGGGAGTGTCACAACTTCCTGTACGACCTGCGGCCGTATGCGGAAAACTGCGTGCTTGGCGCGCCGGACGCCGAGCCGCACGCGGCGATCTGGGCGGATTCGCACGGCGTCTCACTCGCGTTCGCGCTGGGTGAACGGCTCGCGCGCCGGGGCCAAGCGGTGATGGAAATCACCGGTTCCGGGTGCCCGCCGGCGCTGGACTACGCCCGGCTCGACCAGCCGCTTTGCGCCGAGCAGAACGCGATCACCCTGGCGGGCCTCGCGCGCGACGACCGCATCGACACGGTGATCTTCGCGGTGAACTTCACCGCCTACCCCCGCGCGCAATGGCCGGCGGTGCTCGATGGGCTGACGCGCTCGGTCGAAGCGATGGCGGCCGCCGGCAAGCGCGTCGTGCTCGTCTATCCGATCCCGGTGTTCGATTACGACGTGCCAAGCGCGCTCGGCATGATGATCGAGCGCGGACAAGATCCCGGCGCGTATGCGCTCGATCGGCGCCGCGTCGAAGCGGCGAACGCGCTGCCGCGCGCGCATCTGAACGCGTTGCGCCAAAGGTTCGGCGCGATCGCGATACGGCCGGTCGACGTGCTGTGCCGGGCGTCAGTCTGCCCCGCCTACACGCCCGAGCGCGGCGCCCTCTACTACAACAAGGATCATCTGAGCATCGAGGGCGCGCGACTGGTGGCGGCGCTATTCCCGCTGGACAGCACGCTCGCCGCGCCGCGGGTCCGCGCACCTTCGGATCGGCTCTAGCGCGCCCACATCCGCGTGAGGTTCGAGATCGCTTTGTCGATCGCCAGCAAGTCTTCGCGCACGGCGCCCGCCTGCGCCAAGCGGCCGCGCGTGACCGAGAGGTCGAACAGCACCTCGCGCTGAGCCGCATCGGCGATGAAACTCTGCACCCAGCCGACCGCAGCCAAACGCGCGCCTTGCGTCACCGGCGCGACGTAATGGATGGAGCCGGCCGGATAGAGAATGGCGTCGCCGGCATCGAGCTTGATCTCTTGTTCGCCAAGCGCGCTGTCGATCGTGAGCCCGCCGCCCTCATAGGCCTCGCGCTCGGCGAGGAAGATCGTAAAGGCGAGATCGGTGCGAAGCTTGTCCTCGCCCAGGCCCATCAGCGCATCGTCGGTGTGCGCGCCGTACGCCATGCCGGGCTCGTAGCGCGAGAACATCACGCGTGTCAGGCGCGCCGGGCGCGCGGCGATCTCGAACAGCGGATGGCGCTGCAGCGCTTCGACGACGAAGCGTTCGAGCGCTTGCACGCGCGGGTCGGAACTGTCGGCTTGCAGGTTTTCTTTTACCCCGCGCGCCGCGGCGCCCGCGGTGCGCTTGCCTGACCTCCAGCCCACCTCGCCCAGGTCGCGGCGGACCCGCTCCAAATCCTCCGCGCCCAGAACCTGCTGCAGTATGACGCTCATCGGCCTGCCTTCTTGCGAGCCATTCTCACTTGGTCCAGGGTGCCGGTCAAATCCGGGGCGTGACGATGATCAGATGGAAACTCAAGACTTGGCGGACGGCAGGCGTGGCCGCGGCGGCGCTCGGCCTCGCAGCCTGTGGCGGCGAAGGGGGTGAGGCCGGCCAGGGCGGCGAAGGGGGCGAAGCGGGCGAGGCCGGCGTCAGCGGCGAGGCCGAAAGCGTTCCCGCAGCATCCGCGGGCGGCGAAGGCGGCGAAAGCGGCGAAGCGGGTGCGGCGAGCGCTTATGCGGGCCTTGCCGGCGAGCAGCTCACAGCGTTGCGCATCCAGCACCTGCGCGGATTCGTGATGGCGGCCGCTGCGGTGAACGCCGACAACCGGCCGGCGGAAGCGGCGGTGCTCGTGCAACAAGGTTTGCTCGAAGTGTATGACGTCGCGCCCGATCAGTTCGGCGGGCTCAATATCGACGTCATTCGCGGCGCCGCCGACGGCGCTCTCAATCGCGCGCAGATGATGCAGCGCATCCGCGCCAGCGACGCCGAATTCGACCGCGTGCTCGGCGATCTCGATGTCGATTACGCCGTGCTGACCGTGCGCATGGTCGATATCGCCACAGGACTCTATCAATCGGTGAACCAAGCCGATTACGTGGATGCGCTCGAGTACCAGCACAGCATGGGCGCCGCGCTCGCCGCGCGCGCATCGCTGAACCAGAACGCGCTGCAGCGGCGCAATCTCCGGGCCTACCTGGAAGCGCAGCGCGAACTCAATCGCTTCGTGGAATTGTGGCCGCAAGCGACAGCGCCGGAGCGGCCCGCCTCGTACGCGCAAGTGCTGGCGCAAAGCTCGCGCGTGCGGTTGGCGCTTTCGCCCTATCTCTAAGCGCGGCGGAACAAGATGGACGGCATCCCCTTGTATTCCGTGCGCGCGAATTCGCGATAGCCGAGCTTTTCAGCGACGCCTAGCGACGGGGCGTTTTCCGGGGCGATCATGCAGACGAAATCTGTGCGGCCGAAATGCTGTTCGGCCCAGCGGATCATCGCGCTCGCCGCCTCCGTCGCGTACCCCTTGCCATGCATGGCGGGCGCGAGCGCCCAGCCCTGTTCCGGCGCGTCGAATGCGTACGCGCCAAGATCGCGCTTGAAATTGCCGAAGCCACCGTCGCCGACATAGGCGCCGGTCGCCTTCTCTTCGATCAGCCAATAGCCGTAACCGAGCAGCGCCCAATGACCGGGAAAGCTCATGAAGCGGCGCCAGGACTCTTCGCGCTGCGAGGGCTTGCCGCCGATGAAGCGCGTCACGCGTTCGTCGCCCCACATCGCTGCGGAGCCTTCGAAGTCGGCGAGCGCGTGGCCGCGCAGGCGGAGCCGTTCGGTTTCGAGAACTGGAACCACGTCACTCCCCCGCCAACACCGCATCGATCAAAGCGGCCGCTTCGTCACTGGACCAATCCGCCCCGCCCGCCAAGCGGGCGACTTCGCGTCCTTGACGGTCGTAGATGATGGTCACGGGCATGCCGGCGGCCTGCACGTCGAACAGGACGCCCCGGGTGATGTCGATCAGGAACGGCAGCGCGCCGTCCGACAGGCGCGCCAATTCGCGCTGCGCCCTTTCGCGCTGTCCTTCGCTGTCGACGCTGACGGGGATGACCCGGATGCGGCCTTCGTACCGGCGCTGCAATTCGGCCAGTGTTGGCATTTCCTGCATGCACGGGGCGCACCATGTAGCCCAGAGGTTCAGCACCATCACGTCGCCGCCAGCGATGGCGCCAAGCGTCGTCTCTGCCCCAAGTGCGTCTCGGATCGAGCGCGCCGGCATGGCGGGAGGCGCCTGCAATACTGCGAGCTGACGCATTTCGCCGGTTGCGAATCGCGCGAGACCGGTGCTCGGCTCGGGCTTTGTAGAAGCGGCGAAAACCACGTAAAGGACGGCGAGCGTCCCCGCAGCCAGCATCGCCAGCGCGGCCCAGAGGGCCCAGTTCTTTTGCGCCGAAGAGGTAGGTGTCGTGTCCAAGTCCAGGTCCTCGTCCGGCGGCCAGCGCATGTGGGGCGGGCGCTTTGCTGCACAGCCCGACGACGCGATGCAAGCGATCAATGCGTCGGTCGATATCGACAAGCGCTTGTGGCGCGAAGACATCGAGGGCTCGAAAGCGCACGCGGACATGCTGGCCGCGCAAGGGATCATTACGGCGGAAGACAACAGAGCGATACAGGCCGGCCTGGATCAGATCGCCGCGGAGATCGTGGAAGGCGCGTTCGAGTTCTCACCCGAACTGGAGGATATTCACCTCAACATCGAAGCGCGGCTGACGGAGCGGATCGGAGAAGCGGGCAAGCGCTTGCACACCGGCCGCTCGCGCAACGACCAGGTGGCGACGGATTTCAAGCTCTGGGTAATGCGTGCTTCGCGCGAGGCCGGCGACGGGCTGCGGGTCTTGCAGAAGACGCTGGTGCGCCGCGCGGAGGCGCACGCCGACTGGATCATGCCGGGCTTCACGCATTTGCAGACGGCCCAGCCGATTACGCTGGGGCACCACCTGCTGGCGTACACAACGATGTTCGAGCGCGACCGCGTGCGCATCATTGGCGCTGCGCTTGAGGCCGCATGGGAATGCCCTCTCGGTTCGGCCGCGCTGGCGGGCACGAGCTACAAGATCGACCGCGACGCGACGGCGCAGGCGCTGGGCTTCCATGCGCCGGCGAGCAATTCGCTGGATGCGGTCGGATCGCGCGACTTTGCGCTAGCGGCGCTGGCGAACTTGTCGATCGCGACCACTCACCTGTCGCGGCTGGCTGAAGAGATTGTGTTGTGGACCTCGCCGCAGTTCGGCTTTGCGACGCTAAGCGATGCGTGGTCGACGGGCTCTTCGATCATGCCGCAGAAGCGCAATCCGGATGCGGCGGAGCTGATCCGCGCCAAAGCGGCGCGTATCGGCGCGAATTTCGGGGCGCTCAACGCCATCGTGCAGAAGCTTCCGCTCGCCTACGCGAAGGATCTGCAGGAAGACAAAGCGCTGACCTTCGAGGCCTTCGACAGCTTCGCGCTTTGCGTCACGGCCATGATCGGCATGATCAATACGATCCAGTTCAACCGCGCCGCCCTGCGCGAGGCGGCGGCGCGCGGCTATTCCACGGCCACCGATCTCGCCGACTGGCTGGTGCGCGAGCTGCAGCTCCCCTTCCGCGAAGCGCATGAAGTAACCGGCCGCATCGTGCGCCGGGCGGAGGACCAGAGCGTTGCAGAATTGGCGCAACTCCCCGTGAGCGAATTCCAGGCTGTGGAGCCGCGCATAACAGAGGGTGCGCGGGCGCTGTTGACGGTTGAAAAATCCGTCGAGAGCCGGGATAGCTATGGCGGGACCGCGCCGCAGCGGGTGCGCGAGCAGATCGACCGCTGGAAGGAGATGTTCGAATGAGCCGCCTCTTGATTGCGCTCGCCGCGCTGACGGCACTTTCGGCCTGCGGCATCAAGGGCGACCTCGAGCGTCCCGATCCGATGTGGAACAGCGAAGACGCCATCCGCCGCGAATGCGAGCGGCAGATGGAAAACAACGAAGATCTCGACTCGCGCTGCGCGCAATATCAGACCGGCGTGACGACGCCGTGACCATGGAGCGCCGGCGTGCTCGCCGGCACGGCTGGACCTTCCATGCCAACGATTAGCCTAGCGCAAACAAAGATGCCGGCGAGGGCGCCGGCGGTCCATATCTTACAATGAATCACTTCGAGTACCGCGGCGGGATCCTCTGCTGCGAGGACGCGCCCCTGGCGGCGATCGCGGAGGCAGTCGGCACGCCGGCTTACGTCTACTCCACTGCGACTTTGGAGCGGCACTACAAAGTGTTCCGCGACGCGTTTGCGCCGCGCGACGTGCTGGTGGCGTTTGCGGTGAAGGCGAACGCGAATATCGCCGTGCTGGCGACGCTCGCGCGCCAGGGCGCTGGCGCGGACACGGTGAGCCAAGGCGAGATCGAGCGCGCGCTGATGGCGGGGGTACCGGCGGAGAAGATCATTTTCTCAGGCGTCGGCAAGACCGAGAAAGAACTGGCGTTCGCCGTGAACGCAAGCGTGCATCAGATCAATGTCGAAAGCATTTCCGAATTGGAGATGCTGTCGCGCGTCGCGTCGCGCCTGAGGAAGCGGCCCGCCATCGCAATTCGCGTCAACCCGGACGTCGGCGCCGGCGGTCACGAGAAAATCTCCACCGGCAAGGGTGATGCAAAGTTCGGCGTCTCGCCGGCGACTGCGATCGAACTCTATAAGCGCGCGTATGCGGACGAGCATTTGCAGGCCAAGGGCCTCGCGGTTCACATCGGCAGCCAGATCAAGGACCTGGCGCCGCTGGAAGCTGCGTTTCGTGTTCTGCGCAAATTGGCCGAGCAATTGAACGGCGAAGGCGCGCGCGTCGAGCGGATCGATCTCGGCGGCGGGCTGGGCGTGCCGTACTTCCACGAGCCCGATCCGCCCTCGCCCGCCGAGTATGCGGTG
>JAEWNX010000328.1 GCA_023461135.1 Pseudomonadota bacterium | reverse complement strand
GCCCAACTCGCCGCGCACGCGCACGCGATCGAAATCGCGCTCGACGACGTGCTTCACCCGCCCCGCCAGTTCGCTGACGGTAAGTTCGGGCAGATTGGAAGCCGTCTGCGCGCTTTGGGGGACTTCGCCCGTCTCTGACATGACTTTCATATAAGCCGACTCGCCCGCGCTTGCGCTGGATGCTTAATAGATCGCGCTGCGGGCTGGGGAGCCGGGGGAGCACATATGGCGTTCGACGCCAACGATCTGTCGCCGCACGAACACTTTGTCATGGAGCGCGCCCGCGCCGGCGAGGTCGCCGATTTTACGCCGATGGCCGGGCCTGACGGCGCAAAGCCCGCGGTGCGGGCGGGGTTTTTGCGCAAGCTGATGCTGGGCGTGGACCCGGCATGGACGGTGCGCACGCCGGGGGTGCGGATCAAAGGCGCGCGGATCGAAGGCGCGCTCGACCTTACCGATTGTTCAGGCGCTGGCGGCGCCGGGTTGCCTGCGCTGTCGCTGGACGCGTGCGACGTCCCCGACCCGATCGACCTTAGCCACGCGCGGCTGGCGCGGGTGACGCTGCGCGGGTGCAGGCTTTTCCGTTTCGTCGCAGCAGATGCGAGCATCGAAGGCGAACTCAGCCTCGCCGCGGCGCAACCGTCCGGTGCGGCCGGCGCGGAGACGTTGACGGCCGACCTCAGCGGCGCGCGCATCGGCGGCGATCTGCGCGCCAGCGGCGCCTCGTTCGCACGGGCGGCCGAAGGCGAGAGCGTCGTGCTCCTGCTCGACGGCGCCGAGATCGGCGGCGACGTCCTGCTCGATCGAAGCTTCGAGGCGCTGGGCGCGGTTTCGCTTGCCGGCGCGCGGATTGGCGGATCGCTCCGTTGCGAGAGCGCACAGCTCCTGAATCGCACCGAAGACGCACGCGGCGCAGCTTTCATCGCGCGCGGCGCACGCTTCGGCGGCGATGTGCGTTTGGGCGAGAAGGCGAAAGCCGAAGGCGCCGTCGATCTGACCGGCGCCGACATCGGCGGCGACCTCAATCTCGCGAACGGCCTCTTCCGCAACGAATTCGGATCGGCGCTGGTGTTGACCAACGCGCGCATCGCCGGCCAGCTCAGCGGCGCCGCGAAGATTCACGGGCACGTTTCGCTGCAAGGCGCAGAGATCGCGCGCAATCTCGATCTCAAAGGCGCGGAAATCGCCAATCCGCTGACGCCGCGCGCGGACAGTTTCGGCGTCGCGCTCGATGGCGCCTCGCTGACGATCGGCGGCGCCGCGCTGCTGCAGGGCGCCAACGTCAAAGGCGAGCTCTTCCTCGCTGACGCCCGTATCGGCGGCTATCTGGCCTTCGGCGGCGGCCGTTTCATGAACGCCGGCGGCTGGGCGATCCGTGCGCCCAACGTGCGCGTCGGCGGCAATCTCACGCTGAAGATCGAGGAAGGCGGGTTCACCCCGCATGGCCACAAGAGCGTCATCGAAGGAGGCGCCAAGTTCGACCGTGCGCAGATCGGCGGCGCGCTCTCCTGGTTCAATCTCGAACTGCGCGGCCCGGGACCGGACAACACCAAAGGCGGCGTCTTCTCCTTTGCGGACGCGCAGATCGCCGGCCCGCTCCAGGCGCGCGGCCTCGTCACACATCAGGACGCTCGTATCGACGCGTCGGGCGCGCGCTGCGCCGCGCTCGATGACGATCTGAAAACCGGCTGGGGCGCTGAGGGCGCCCGGCTCGACCTTGAAGGCTTCGACTACGCCCGGATCGAGGGCCGCGATGAACGCTGGCGTCAGCGTCTCGCCTGGCTACGGCGCATGGGCGGGCGTTTTTCGCCGCAGCCTTACACGCACGTCGCCAACGTCTACGCCCGCGCTGGCCGGCGCGAAGACGCGCGCCGCATCCTGCTGGCGCAACACGACCAGCGCACGCTGCTCGCATCCGCAGGTCCGATCACGTGGCTGCTCTCGTCGCTCTTCGGCGTCATCGCCGGATACGGCCTCTCGCCGCTCCGCATTGTTCGCGCACTCGCGCTCTTCGTGGCGATCGGCGTAGCTGGCGTGTTCGTTATGAATGGCCAGGGTGCGCTGGTGACGCCGCAGGGACGCCAATGCGCCGGCGCAGTGGAACCCGCGCTCTACGCCATCGATGTCGCGCTGCCGGTTATCGATCTCGGCCAGGAAAGCCGATGCGCCCCCGGCCGCACGGCGCGCGCGGAGCTGGCCGCGGGCGTGGAAGTGTCGCCCTACAGCGATTGGCGCATGTTCGAGGGCGTCGCGATCTGGCGCTGGGCGCATGCGCTCTACGCGCTCTTTGGCGCGATCCTCACCGCCCTTGCCGTGATCACCTTCTCCGGCGCGCTGAAGCCGCGGGAGAACTAGCGCGCGACGTTTCGGCGCTTGCGCCAACGCGGTCATCTGCGCTCTGTGCCCCTACGAACCAAGGGGACGCCATGCTTCGCCGTACGCTTCTGGGCTCAGCGCTCGCTGCGCCGCTCCTCGCCGCCTGCGCCACCACGACGGCCGCGCGCCAGGATCCGATGGCGCCGCTGGCGCACGACGCCAGCTCTTACGCACGCCCGGACGAAGCGCGCGTGCGGCACGTTTCGCTGGACCTGACGGCCGATTTCGACCGCAAGG
This sequence comes from Pseudomonadota bacterium, assembly GCA_023461135.1. Taxonomy (GTDB): domain Bacteria; phylum Pseudomonadota; class Alphaproteobacteria; order Caulobacterales; family Aquidulcibacteraceae; genus Vitreimonas. The sequence continues at coordinate 1,652 of JAEWNX010000328.1, read as the reverse complement.
TGATTCACGGCAAAGCCACGCTCGACATCGTCGCGCGCCCAGGTGCGCGCGAAATCGTGCTCGACAGCAAGGGCCTCGTCATTCGCTCCATTCGCGCGGGCGGACGCGAAGCGGCATACACGCTTGGCGCCAATGACGAAGAGAAGGGAGCCCCGCTGACCATTGCGCTCAGTGGCGCGCGGCGGATCGAGATCGAGTACGAATCCGGACCCGCCGCCAGCGCGCTGCAATGGCTGGAGCCGGCGCAGACGGCCAGCAACAAGCGCTTCCTGTTCAGCCAAGGTCAGGCGATCCACAACCGCTCCTGGATCCCCACGCAGGACAGCCCCGGCATCCGCCAAACCTACGACGCGCGCATTGTCGTGCCGGCAGATCTGAAAGCGGTGATGAGCGCCGAGATGCTGACCCCGGACGGCGAAGACGCCGGCGCCGGCCAGCGCGCATTCCGCTTCCGCATGCCACAGCCCATTCCGCCGTACTTGATCGCCATCGGCATCGGCGATCTGGTGCATCGCGATGTTGGCCCACGCACGGGCGTGTGGGCCGAACCCAGCGTCGTCGAGCGCGGCGCCTACGAGTGCGCCGACATGGAGCGCATGATGACGGTGGCCGAGCAGCTCTATGGCCCGTACCGCTGGGGCCGCTACGACGTGCTGATCCTGCCGCCCTCGTTCCCGTATGGCGGCATGGAAAACCCACGCCTCACCTTCCTGACGCCCACCTTCCTCGCCGGCGACCGCTCACTCGTCTCGCTGGTCGCACACGAACTGGCGCATTCCTGGTCCGGCAATCTCGTCACCAACGCTGTCTGGCAGGATAGCTGGCTGAACGAGGGGTTCACCTCCTACATCGAGGGCCGCATCAGCGAAGCGCTGTTCGGCGCAGAGCAGGCGCGTATGGCCGAAGTGCTGAGTTGGGCCGACATCCAGAAATCGGTGACAACCGACGCGGCGAACGCGCAGCGGCTGCATCTGATCGACGACTCTGAGCAACCGGGCGCGATCACGTACGACAAAGGCGCGCTTTTCCTGCGCACGATCGAACAGATTATCGGACGCGAACGGCTCGACGCCTATCTGCGCTCCTACTTCGACCGCCACGCCTTTGGACCGATGACCACCGAGTGGTTCCTCGCGGACTTCCGCGAACACGTCGTCCTCGGCGACGCGGCGCTCGAAGCGCGTCTCAAACTCGACGAGTGGGCGTATGAACCCGGCATTCCGGACAACGCTCAGGCGCCGCAAGCCTCCGGCTTCGCGGCGGTCGAGCAGGCGGTGGCCGCGTTCAACGACAGCGGCGCCATGCCTTCGGGATGGAGCGACTGGAACACGATGCAGCGTCAGCGCTTCATCCAGACGCTGCCGCGTCAATTGCCGGCTGCGCGCCTCACGGCCTTGGAGCAGGCGCTGAACCTCAACACGATCGGCAACATGGATGTGCGCTTCGACTGGTTGGCGCTCGCCATTCCGAACGGCTATCGCCCCGCCGGGCCCGCCATCGATCGCTTCCTCTCCGAGCAAGGCCGCGGCAAGTTCATCCGTCCGACTTATCGCGCGCTGATGGATCAAGGCGCTTGGGGCCAAGCGCTCGCACGGCGCGTCTATGCGCACGCGCGGCCGACCTATCACCCGATCGTTCAAACCGGCGTGGAC
>JAEWNX010000327.1 GCA_023461135.1 Pseudomonadota bacterium | reverse complement strand
GGCGACGGTGGAGATGCCCATCTCCTTGCACGCGCGGTGGATGCGCAGCGCGATCTCCCCGCGATTGGCGATGAGGACTTTTTCAAACATCGCCTACTCGAGGATTACGAGCGCTTCGCCGTATTCGACGGGCTGCGCGTCGGTGACGAGGATCGCCGTCACCTTGCCCGCGCGCGGGGCGGGGATCGGATTGAACGTCTTCATCGCTTCGACGACCATCAGCGTCTGCCCGGCAGTCACGGTGTCGCCGACTTTGATGAATTGCGGCGCGCCTGGCTCGGGCGACAGATAGGCCGTGCCAACCATCGGCGAGGGTACAGCGCCCGGATGCGAAGCCGCGTCTGCGGCAGGAGCAGGCGCTGCTGGCGCGGGCGCATGTGCGATGGCTGGAGGCGCCGCAGCCACGACATGCGTGTGCGTGGCGCCAACAGCCGCCGTCAGCGTGCGCGCCAGGCGCAATCGCAGTTCGCCATGCTCGACTTCGATCTCGGAGAGCCCGCTGTCGTTCAGCACCGCGGCCAGTTCGCGCACCAGATCGGGATCGATGGCGTGTGTCTTCTTATCGTTCATTTCCCGTTTCTTCCTACTCACGCGCTCTGGCTTTCTTGTGCAAGCAATGCGGCCGCTTCTACGGCCAGCAAGTATGACGTCGCCCCAAAGCCTGCGATCACGCCCTTTGCGGCTTTTCCCACTAACGAAACGTGACGGAAGTCTTCGCGCGCCGATGGATTGGAAAGGTGGGTTTCGATCACGGGCACGCCGATCGCCTTGATCGTGTCGTGGAGGGCGACCGAAGTATGGGTATAGGCGCCCGCGTTTAGAACGACTGCCGCCGCCTTGTCTTTAGCCTCCTGCAGCCAGTTCACCAGCTCGCCTTCGACGTTCGACTGGCGGAAGACAATGGCGCGCCCCAGCTGGGCGGCGCGTTCGGCGCAGGCCGTTTCGATGTCGGCGAGGGTGGCGTGGCCATAGATGTGCGGCTCGCGGGACCCCAATAGATTGAGGTTCGGCCCGTTCAGCACGTAAATCGGCTTTCCGTCCGGCATGGTCCTTTGCGGCGCTGGATGGGGGCGCCGGTTGCGGGGGCGCCTAGGGGGGCTTAAGTCCCCCGGATAGGAAAGGCTATGCGTCTGATCGTCAACGGAGAACCGCGCGAAGCGCCCGATTCCGCGACCCTCGCGGACCTCCTCGCCTCGCTGGGGATCGACCGACGGCGCGTGGCCGTGGAACGCAACCGCGAAATCGCGCCGAAGAGCCTGTGGGAACAGATTGTTCTCGCAGACGGGGATCAGTTGGAGATCGTCCAATTCGTCGGGGGCGGGTGATGGAAGCTGACGCGCCTCTCACTATTTCGGGCAAGAACTATCGCTCCCGCCTCATCATCGGCACCGGCAAGTACAAGACTTACGCCGAGAACGCCGCGGCGCTCGAAGCCAGCGGCGCCGAGATCGTCACGGTCGCGGTGCGGCGCGTGAATCTCTCCGATCCCACGAAAGAGCGTCTCACCGATCACATCGATCCCAAGAAGGTGACATTCCTGCCCAACACCGCCGGCTGCTTCACCGCCGACGAAGCTTTGCGCACGCTGCGCCTTGCGCGCGAGGCGGGCGATTGGAAGCTGGTGAAGCTCGAAGTGCTTGCCGACCAGAAGACGCTCTATCCCGATATGGAAGAGACGCTCCGCGCCGCGAAAATCCTCGTCGCCGAGGGCTTCGAGGTGATGGTCTATTGCAGCGACGATCCGGTCTACGCCAAGAAACTCGAAGACGCCGGGTGCGTGGCCATAATGCCGCTCGGCTCGCTCATCGGCTCGGGCCTCGGCATCCAGAACCCGGTGATGATCCGCCTCATCGTTGAACAAACGCGCGTGCCGGTGATTGTCGACGCCGGCGTCGGCACGGCGAGCGATGCGACCGTCGCGATGGAGCTCGGCGTCGACGGCGTCCTCATGAACACCGCCATCGCCGAAGCGAAGGACCCGGTCCGCATGGCACGTGCGATGAAGCACGCCGTGATTGCGGGGCGGGAAGCGTATCTCGCGGGACGGATGGGCAAGAAGAAATATGCTGATCCGTCAAGCCCGCTGGGCGGCCTAATTTGAGCGAAGACGAGACCTGGTTCGGCGGTTTCTATGAGTCTGCCATCGTCCTCGGCAAAACCGACAGCGCTATTGCGGATAAACGCCTGCGTGAAGCACTAACTGCGCTCTGGTCCCACCCTGACTTGCGCATTGATCAGCCGCTTGATCTTGGTGACCTCGACAATCTCGGCCGCATCGAAGGCGAATTGGATCATCCGGTCTTGGGCTCATGCGTATTCGGAACCCTCGTCGTGCGCGAACGCGATACGCCTAACGGAGATGACTGGCTTTACGCCGTGGTCCCGATGGGCGGGTTGGAGGAACGCTTCCCGGAAATAGGTGGTTGGCCCGCAGGTGATCATCCTGAGTCGCAGCGCTGGCGCGAGCCGCTTGAGCGTTCTCTCGCCAAACTTGCCCTTCATGTAGCGCGCACGGCGCCGATTGCCTTCGCCATGATTGGCTATGAAATTTCTGGCGTTGTTTCGGATTTCAAGCCGGACCAACCTCGTCGCATTGGGTTCGTTGTGCGCGGCGAGGGTGGCGAATTCGAGTATTGGCCAACTACCGACTGGTCGTAGCCTCCAGCCACGCCCCCAAATCCCCCAGCGCCCGCTCCGCCAGCGCGAGCTTCTTCGCGCGGCCGCGCTCTTCGCCCTTAAGCTTCTTCCCATCCGCGCCATGCGTCGGCGCAGCGATTTCCGGGAACAGCCCAAAGTTCACGTTCATCGGCTGAAACGAGCCTTTGCCGTCGCCGATATGTCCGCCCGTCACGTGCGCGATCAGCGCGCCCAGCGCCGTGGTCGCAGGTGGTGGCTCAACCGCCCGCCCCAAACGCTCCGCCGCCGCAAAACGTCCCGCCATCATCCCCATGGCTGCGCTCTCGACGTAGCCCTCAACGCCCGTCACTTGCCCTGCAAAGCGCACACGCGGTTCGGCGCGCAAACGCAGCGTTGCATCAAGCAGCCTCGGCGAATTCAGGAACGTGTTGCGATGAATCCCGCCCAGCCGCGCAAAGCGCGCGTTCTGCAAGCCGGGGATCGAGCGGAAAATCTCTTCCTGCGCGCCGTATTTCAGCTTGGTCTGAAAGCCCACCATGTTGAACAGCGTGCCGAGCTTGTTGTCCTGACGAAGCTGCACCACGGCGTGTGGCCGTTTGCCGACGCGCGGATCCATCAGGCCGACCGGCTTCATCGGCCCAAACCGCAGCGTATCCGGCCCGCGCTCCGCCATCACCTCGATCGGCAAGCAGCCTTCGAAGTAGGGCGTCGACTTTTCCCACTCGCGAAACTCAGTCTTGGCGCCCGCATTCAGCGCATTGATGAACGCGACATACTGCGCCTCATCCATCGGGCAGTTCACATACGCCGCCTTATCGCCGCCCGGGCCTTCCTTGTCGTAACGCGACTGCTTCCAGGCGATGTCGAAATCGATGGAGTCCGCATGCACGATGGGCGCGATCGCATCGAAGAAGGCGAGCGAATCTTCGCCGGTGAGATTGCGGATGGAGTCGGCGAGGGCGGGCGAAGTGAGGGGGCCGGTGCAGAAAATGACTGAATCATGGTGCGCGCTTTCTTCC
>JAEWNX010000326.1 GCA_023461135.1 Pseudomonadota bacterium | reverse complement strand
GTTCGAGGCCCCAGCTCTTCATCGCATCGATCAGCGGCTTTTCATCTGCTTCGACAACTACGCGTTTTTCGTCGAGCGAGAGCACGTTCATCGAGAGCCAGAGGAAACTCTGATAACCCGGATCGTCCTTCGGGAAAGTCGAGCGCGGTGCGTCGATCAAATCCCACCCGCCCTTCTTCAGCACGTCCGGCACGTATTTCAGCGGGCGATCGGGGTTCGTCATGATGAGGCCCGGACGCAGCGGCACGAACGTCGCGTCAATGTGCAGCGCGCGGTCATCCACAAACTCGACCACATGGAAGCGGTAGTCCGGATAATGCCGCTCCAGCCATTCCACGCCGAACCGGTTCGTCACGTGTGAAAGCTGGATGAACACATCCCGCCCGCAGCGCGCCATATCGGCGACGTCGAACAGCGGCTCGTACTCGGTGATGACGTATTCGTCGCCGCGCTTGTATTGGTAATTGTAGCTGCGGTCGTCGAGGCGCGGCTTGGGCGCCGTCGCCCACTTTGCGCCGCGCTTAAAATAGTCCTTCACGATGTCGCGGTACGCGAAAAACTCGAAATAACGCGAACGCATCGCCATCGTCGCTTCGAGAATTTCGTCGCCGAACACGATCAGCACGTCGCGGGGGTTGGCCTGGCAGTTGCCGCCCGGCATCGACCATTCCGGCGTCGCGAACGGCTTGTTATGCGCCATCGGCTCGGGCCGGCGCACCACCACCCCCTCGCCCGCCAGCAGGTTCACAAAGCCGTCGAGCTGCTCCTTGGCCTTCGCGTAGCTCTCCGGCGGCAGAAGCTTGCCGCCCGACATGCGGTGGTAGAGCTTGCCCGCGCGCACATGCTCGGCCGGCTTTACGGCATCCAGGCCAATCTCCCACGGCAGAATGGCCGCGCCGTCCAGCACGCCGACGATGATTTCCTCGAGCGGATCCCACTCGTTGTAGGAATTGACGACGCGCGTTTCGGTCGCCGCCGCTGTGTCGGTCTTCGTGCTGGCGTCTGCCATGGGGAGGCCCCGCTTCTCGATCCCTGATGCGATACAGCCGCCGCCTGCGCCCCGCAATCGCGTGCGCGCTACAGGCGTCGGCGAACGCACAGCATGATTAACGTGAGCGGTGTAGAGTTTGCTTGGGAAAAGCACAGGCCGGCTGCGGTGAAACGGGTTCCCGGTTTCGCGAGCGTAGTGGTAATGATCCGGCTGCACGGGGCGAGCTAGGTGAGCACGGAAAACCCAAGTCCAAAGCCGCGGCGCGGCGGGTTCGTCACAGGCGCGCGGGATTGGCTCAGCCGTCTGGCGGCGCGCCACGTCATCATCGGCATGGCAGTGCTGCTCATCGGCGGGGCCGGCGCGGGCTTTCTCGTTGCCAAGAGCGGCGTCCTGCACGAGCTGCGCACAGCCATCATCGACCCGATCCGCCACGCCATGGGCGAACGCGATGTGGCCCGCTGGGAGCTTTACGAGACCCATCAGGGCAATTTCGAAAAGCTCGAACTCCCCGTGGCCGACGGCGGTCCGATGGCCTCGCTCGAGGAGCTGGACGGCCATTTCGTTTTCATGGACCAGGAGGGGCATCTCTCCACGCTCTCGCCCGACTACACGCTGCGCGATCTAAGCATCGATGTGCCGATGAATACGGCGGAGCTTCGCGAGGCGAACATTCCGTCCATGGACTACACCCACTTTCGAGGCCTCGATCTGCTCGCCGTCCGCGCCGGTGAGCATGCATTTGATCTCTACGCCAGCTATGACCGCTATCACGCGGATCGCCGCTGCTTCGATATTGTGGTTAGCCGCATGCGCATCGAGACGAGCGCCGAAGCACTGACGCCGCGTTCGGGCTGGGAAGAGGTCTACGCCACCACGCCCTGCGTTCCGCCGCGCACCGCGATTTCGCAGTTTCCTTCAGCCTTTGTCGGCATTCAGAGCGGCGGGCGTCTGCTGCTGCGTGATGACCACACGCTGCTCTTCTCGGTCGGCGATCTTGAGTTCGACGGGGTGATGTATGAGGGGCTGACCGAAGCGCCGAACGGTCCGCAGGACCCGGCGTGGGACCTCGGCAAGGTTCTGGAGATCGACCTGCGCACGGGCCGCGCGCGCCATTTCGCGATGGGCTTGCGCAATCCGCAGGGACTGTTGATCGCACGCGATGGCGAGGTCTGGGAAACCGAGCACGGCCCCTATGGCGGCGACGAAATCAACCACCTCGAACGGGGCGGCAATTACGGTTGGCCGAACGTCACCTACGGCATGCGCTACGTGCCGATCCGCGAGAACTGGCCGCTCAATCCCACGCACGGCGGGCACGAAGGTTACGACCGGCCCGCTTATGTGTTCGTGCCGTCGATCGGCATCTCGCAACTCATCCAGCCGTCGGCCGAGCAATTCCCGTTCTGGGATCAAGCGCTGCTCATCACCTCGCTGCGCGGCCGCTCGCTCTATGTGGCGCGGCTTGACGGCGGCCGCGTCATGTACGCCGAGCCGTTGCCGATGGGCGAACGCCTGCGCGATATCATTAACCGGCAGAACGGCGAGATCGCGGTTCTGACTGACCTCGGCAACCTTGTGCTCATTCGCCCAGTGCACGAAGGCGCGGCGGATACGATCTCCATCACCGACGCGCGCACGAACCGCGATGAAGCAACCAACCCAGCCGAGGAAGGCGAGCGCCTCTTCGCCGGCAACTGCCAAGCGTGCCACACGGTGAATGGCCAGGCATCCGCGGGTCCGGCGCTCAACGGCGTCGTCGGGCGCAACATCGGCTCCACCCGCTTCGCCTACTCACAAGCGATGCAGACCGCCGAGGGCTCGTGGACGGAAGACCGCATGGTGTCGTTCCTCACCAACCCTGAAGGCGGCGACCTGCAGGGCTCCACCATGCCCCCGCCGCACCTAACGCAAGACGACGCCCACAAGATCGTCGCGTATCTGCGCACGACGCACTGAACTGGTAAACGCTGCGCGCGCCAGGGGCGTCGCCTTGAGCGGCTTTCGCGCTCGTGGTACCGGGAAACGTCCGTAAAATTCCGGGACGGAAGATGCCAGAACTGGCGAAGCCTTATGTTGTTCTGCGTGGCGCGCTCGATGAGGGCGATGTCGCGTTCCTGCGTGAAGCATGCAAGACGCGGCTCGAGAACGACGCCATTCCCTGCTTTGCGCTGATCGATCACCGCACGCACCCGACCTACGTGAAGATCGAGAATGCGATCCGCGAGCAACTCGCCGAGCCGATCTACTATCTCAACGACTTCTACATCTACACCGACAAGACGTTCCGCACCGGCTGGCACATGGACACCGAGCTCTTCACGTTCGAGTTCGCGGTGAACGCCTGGATCTTGCTCTCACCCGATCAGATCACCAATCCGCTGGGCTTCATCCCGGACGTGAACGTCGAAGCGGATCACTACATCCACAGTGTCTCGATCGAAGGCGATGACGCCACGTTTCGCAACTACCGGACGGGCAAAACGCTCGCGCGCACTGTAAGCGATATCGAAGCCAACAAGATGACTACGCCCGAGATCAAGGTGGGCGACATCCTGCTGATCAATCCGAAGCTCTATCACAAGACGAATGTGGAAGAGCCGAAGCACGCTTTTGCGCTGAAATTCGTCTATGGCGGCAGCCGCAAAGGCTGCCTCTCGCCCAAGCAAGTGCCGTCGATCCTCTGGCCGGAGGTGAAGACGTTCAACGACGTGATCAACAAGTCCGAAAGCTGGGACGATTTCATCGACGGCTTGCGCGAACAACTGAAGACGGAGGACGGGCGCGCGAAGCTGAGCTCTGGGTTTTACCCGGATAAGTTTGAGCTCTACCGCGAAATGGTGCGGACGCTTTAGCGCCCCGGACGGGGATCAGCGCTTCAACACAGCCGCCGCCGCATTACGCCCGCTGGCGCCGCTGATCCCGCCCCCGGCATGCACCCCGTTGCCGCAGAGATAGAGATTGTCGATCGGCGTCTTATGCGTGGACCAGCCGGGCATGGGGCGCATGAAAAACATCTGGTCGAGGATGAGCTGGCCGTGGTTGAGGTCGCCTTCGGTGAGGGCGTAGGTTTTTTCAAGATCGAGCGGCGTCAGCGATTTGATCTCGCGGATGGAGGATTTGAGCTGCGGCAGCGCTTCGACCGCCGTGTCCACGGCGATGCGTTCTAGCACCGCGCGCTCCTGACCCCATTCGCTGTCGCGTAACTTGTAGGGCGCGAACTGGAAGTGGATCGAGACGACCGAGCCGTTGGCGGTGAGTTCAAGATACGGCGCAGTCGATATCTGACCGTACTTCGCCGCATCGTAAGCGCGCTCGACGTAGCGGACGGACGGCGCGACCACCACCGTGCCTTTCGGCACGCCGTGATCGCCGTCCGTCCTGAGATGCACCTTGGCGACCGAGCCGCGCATCTTGATCGACTGCGTGCGCCAGACGAATTCGGGCGGAAGCTCCGCGGCGCCGACGAGCTTGAGTAGCGTATGACGCGGATCGACCCCGGAGATCACGATGGGGGCGGTGATCTCTTCGCCGCCGACGAGCTGCACGCCGCGGACGCGGTGATCGTCTTGCAGGATGGTCTTCACGTCCGCTGACGTGCGCACTTCGCCGCCGCGTGACTTCAACGCTGCTACCAGCGCGTCGGCTATCCGTCCGACGCCGCCCGCGACGCGCTTGTGCCCCGGCCCGCCGCGGTTCAGCCAGTTGTGCATCAGCGTGTACCCGCTGCCTGCCGACATCGGCCCAAGCGTCGAGCCATGGATGGCGACAGCGCCGATCGCCGCGCGCATCGCGTCGGACTCGAACCATTCCTCCGCCAGCTCCAGCGCCGACATCGGAAGCATGCGGATGATGCGGAACATGTCACGCGCGCCGAGGCTGCGCAGCTTCATGCCGAGCTGCGCCAGCGGCAGCCCTTCGCTCAACGACACATGCGGCAGACGGGGCATCGGCGTGCGATAGGCCGCGTCAAGGAACGCGGCTGCTTCGTTCATGAACGCAACGAACTCGGGCCAGCGCTCCGCATCCTTCCGCGAGATCGCGCCGATCGAGGCCAACGTGTCAGCATCCGATTCCGCGCCGAGGCGCAGTTGGCGGCCATCGGGCAATAGCGAAATGAGCGGATCGCGCGTGGATACGGGCAACCCGTGACGCATCAGATCGAGATCGCTGACGATATCCGGGCGTAGCTGTCCGCCAGCGTGCAACGCGTCGACCTTGAAGCCGTCGCTCAACGTTTCCGTCGCCGCCTGCCCGCCAACGATCGCGCGTCGCTCCAGCACCAGCACGCGCTTGCCCGCTTTCGCGAGATAGTTCGCCGCGACCAGGCCGTTGAGGCCGGCGCCGATGACGATTACATCGGCCATCAGCGCCAATCCTTCAGCACTTCTTGCGCCGCGAGCTTGCCCGCCGCGCCCATGACGCCGCCGCCCGGGTGCGCGCCGGACGCGCCGAAATAATAGCCCGGCAGCGGCGTGCGGAAGTCGGCCCATTGCGGCGCGGGGCGCAGGAAGAAGAGTTGGTGCAGCAAGAGTTCGCCGTGGAAGATGTTGCCGCCCGTGATGCCGGCGATCCGCTCGATGTCTTTCGGCGTGATGACCTGCTTGCCGACGATGATCTTGCGGATGTTTGGCGCGTAGCGCTCGATCGTGCTGATCACGGTCTCGCCGAACGCATCGCGCTTGGCGTCGTCCCAGCCGCCTTCGATGTCGTAGGGCGCGTATTGCACGAAGCAGGACATGACGTGATGGCCGGGCGGCGCCATGTCGCGGTCGATCATCGAGGGGATGATCATGTCGATGTACGGGTTCTTCGAGAACTGGCCGTACTTGGCTTCGTCGTAGGCGCGCTCGATGTAATCTATCGATGGGCTAATCGAGATGGCGCCCTTGTGCAGCGGGCTTTCGCCGGGGATGCAGGTGAAATCCGGCAAACCGGAGAGCGCGATGTTCACCTTCCCCGACGAACCACGCACGCGGAAATTCTTGATCTTCGCGACGAATTCGTCGGGGAAATGCTTGCTCTCCACGAAGGAGAGGAAGCTGCGCTTGGGATCCGCCGCCGACATCACGACGTGCGCCCGCAGCTCGTCACCATTCTCCAGCGCCACGCCCGCCGCGCGTCCGCCTTTGACGATGACCTGCTTCACCGAAGCGCCCGTCCGCACCTCAGCGCCCAGCGCGCGAGCCGACGCGGCGATCGCCGCAGTCACGCCGCCCGTGCCGTTCTTCGCAAAACCCCAGGCGCGGAAAGCGCCGTCGATCTCGCCCATATAATGGTGCAGCAGCACGTACGCGGTGCCCGGCGAACGCGGCCCCAGAAATGTGCCGATAATGCCGCTTGCGGACTTGGTGCCCTTCAGCGGATCGAACTCAAACCATTCGTCCAGCAAGTCTGCGGAGGACTGGGTGACGAGCTTCGCGATCCGGTAGAGCTCTTTCTCACTGAGGCTCTTTGCGTATTCGCCAAGCTTCAGCAGCCCCAGCAGATCGCGCACCGACAGCGACGACGGATCGGGCGGCACTAGCGACAGCACAGGCTTGATCGCCTTCGCCGCGCGCGCCATCACACGGCCATACTCATCGGCGGCTTCCGCATCCTTCGGCGAGTGGCGATAGATTTCGCGGCGTGTCGGTTCGTGATCCGGCCACGAAGCAAGGTAATCGCCGTTGTCCATCGGCGTGACGGTGCTGGGCAGCGGCAGAATCTTCAGGCCGTGACGCGGCAATTCGAGGTCGCGGATGATCTCCGGCCGCAACAGGCTTACGACATACGAGAATTCCGTGAACTTATAGCCGGGGAAGATTTCCTCGGTGACCGCCGCGCCGCCGACGACTTCGCGGCGCTCAAGGATGACGACCTTCTTGCCCGCGCGCGCGAGGTAGGCGCCGGCGATCAGGCCGTTGTGGCCAGCGCCGATGATGATCGCGTCGTAGTGATTGACGGCCATTCTATTTTCGCTTCCAGGCAGGATCGTAGAACGGCAGTTTCACGACCTTCGCCGGCGTTTGCTTGCGATGATGCTCGACGGTGATTTCGATCGTGACCTGTGCGCCCGCCTCGTAGTGCGGCCGCTGCACGTGCGCGAGCGCGATGTATTTCTTCAGCACCGGCGACCACGTGCTGGTCGAGGCGTAGCCAACCTGCTTGCCGTCCACCATAACCGGCAAGCTGCCGCGCACGGCCATGCTCGGAATCTGGGGCGGCAGGCCGACTTCGCCGTAGAGCTTCTCCAGCCCGACCCAATCGATATCAAGCCCGACAAGCTTCCATGCCGAGCCCTCGCGCTTTTCGCGCTCGAGTGCGCGGCGGCCGACGAAATAGCCCTTCTTGTCGAGATTAACCGCCCAATCGAGGCCCATCTCCAACGGCGACGATTTTTGGCCTTCAATCCAGGCATGCGTCGAAGCCGTGTAATCGACATCGACCATGAAGAGGCCCGCTTCCACGCGCGCCATGTCCATCGCAAGTATCCCGCAGGGCGTGATGCCGTAATCGTCGCCCGCTTGCATGAGCGCGTCCCAAACCGGAAGCGCGTGTTCGTTCTCGATCCAAATCTCGTAACCAAGATCGCCGGTGTAGCCGGTGCGCGAAACATTGACCGGCGCGTTGCCGATCGCATTTTCCATCGCCCGGAAGTATTTCAGCGCATCTACATTGTCCCGGCAGACGCGGTTGAGCACAGCGCGCGACTTTGGGCCCTGCAAGCTGAGCGCCGCGATCTGGTCGGTCACGTCGGTGACCGTCACGTCCATGCCCACCGCATTCATGGCCAACCAGCGCAGCGAAGGATCCGCGGACGTCATGCGAAAGAGCTGTGGGCCGAGCCGGGCGATGGTGCCGTCGTCGAGGAGCTTGCCTTCTTCGTCACACCAGCCGGTGTAGGAGACGACGCCCACCTTCATCTTGTGCACGTCGCGCGGCGTGACCTTATGCAGAAGGCGCGCGGCGTCCGGGCCTTCGATCATGTATTTCATCAGCGGCGAGACATCGATCAGCGCCGCGCGGTCGCGAATGGCCCAATATTCGTGATCGAGCGACAGATCGTACGAGCCGACCACCATGTAGCCCGCCCACCGGCGCCAGTTCTGCGCCACAGAGAGGCGCGAGGTGCGCTCGTGGAAGGCCGTGCGTTTGAGCTGAAGCGTCTCGAGCATGGCCGCCTTGAGACACGTTTCGCCCGGCTCAATCAAGTCGGGACGCCTATGGACCGCCGGCGTCCCGGCCGGCTGCGCCAGACTCTAGAACGTCGCGCCCGCTGGCGGGTGACGCCGGCGGTCCAATTATTCCGCCGCCGCGACTGCTTCCGGCTCTTCAGCCTGGCGCTTCCACAGCGAGGCATAGAGCCCGTCGCGGGCGATGAGAGCGGCGTGTGTGCCGCGTTCGACGACGCGGCCTTCGTCAAGGACGACGATCTGATCGGCCCCGGCGATCGTCGAGAGGCGGTGCGCCACCACGAGCGTTGTGCGGCCGCGCGATGCTTCTTCGAGCGCGCTCTGCACGTCCGCTTCGGTGGCGCTGTCCAAGGATGAGGTCGCCTCGTCGAGAATAAGAATGGCCGGATCCTTCAGCACGACGCGGGCGATGCCGACACGTTGCTTTTCGCCGCCGGAAAGCTTGAGGCCGCGTTCACCGACGCGCGTGTCCCAGCCTTGCGGCAGGCTTTCGATGAAGTGGAGGAGTTGGGCGCGGCGCGCCGCCTCCTCCAGTTCACACTGTGTCGCCTCGGGTTTGCCGTAAATGATGTTGTAGCGGATCGTGTCGTTGAAGAGGACGACGTCCTGCGGCACCAGCCCGAGCGCATTGCGGAGCGAGGTTTGCGTGACGTCGCGCAGATCCTGGCCGTCGATCAGAACGCGGCCGGATAGCGGATCGTAGAAGCGGAACAGCAGCTTGAGGATGGTCGATTTGCCCGCCCCGGAGGGACCGACGATCGCCGTCGTCGTTCCGGCGGGCGCCGTGAAGGAGACCTCCTCCAAGCCCATGTCCCTGCCCTCGTGCGAGAACGACACGTGATCGAACACGACTTCGCCGCGCTTGCCGGCGAGCGCCTTGGCGTTCGGCGCGTCTGCCACGTCCGGCGCCTCGTCCAGCAACGCAAACATCTTCTCCATATCGATGGATGTTTGTTTGATCTCACGGTAGGCGAAGCCGAGGATGTTCAG
>JAEWNX010000325.1 GCA_023461135.1 Pseudomonadota bacterium | reverse complement strand
ATGTTCGACGGCTTGATGTCGCGGTGCACGACGCCCTGCTCGTGCGCGTAGCGCAATGCGTCGGCGAGCTGGCAACCGATCTCGATGACGTCGGAGATCGGGAAACGGCCGACGCGCGTCGCGACTGCGTCAAGCGGCTGGCCATCCAACAGCTCCATCGCGATGTAGGGAAAGCCTTCAATCTCGCCGACATCGTAGATCGTGACGATGTTGGGGTGCGAGAGAGCGCCGGCGGCGCGGGCTTCGCGCAGGAAGCGCGACGCGAATTGCGGATTGCGGCAGTACTCGCGCTTCAGGACTTTTATGGCAAGCACGCGGTTAATGTCGGGATCGAACGCACGGTACACGTTGGCCATCGCGCCTTGGCCAATGCGCGCTTGGATCTGGTATCGACCCACGATCTTCACAGCAGCAGTCTCCCGGGCGCTGGTTTCCGCCAGCGCAAAATCTAGCGCAGACGCGTTAAAGTGCGGTTTGGGCTAGCCTCGCCCGCTGCCAAGCGCGGCCTGCAGACGAAGCGCACGATCGAGATCGCGTTGGATTGCAGGATTGGCGTCGTCCAACACCTGAGCCTGGCGCAGCAGCGTGATGGCCCCGTCGACATTTCCCGCGTTCAATTGCTGCAGACCTTGCAGACGAAGCTGATTGGCGCGCGCCGGATCGATACCGCGGGGCGCAGGCGCCGCCGTCGTCGCGGCCGGCGGCGGCGTCGATTCGACAGCCGACGCGGATGCGACGGTCACGCCGGGGCGATGCGGGATCATAAGACGCTGGCCGGCGGAAAGCTGATTGGGCGCTTCGAGGCCGTTGTAGCGCGCGAGCGCATAGAACATCAGGCTGTCGCCGAGATAGCGCTCGGCGAGGGCCGACATCGTTTCGCCCTGCCGGACCGTGTAGGGACGCGCGGTTCCGCGCAGCAACGAGCGCGGATCTTCCGTAATTTGTTGCAGCAGCCGCTGCGCCGCGCCGTTAGTCGGTTGTTCCTCAAGCGCCGCGCGCAGTTCGACTTCGGCGTGCGTTTCGTCGCCCCTGTCGAGCAGCTCGACGGCCAACCGCACGCGATCGCGCGGTGACAAGCCGGGCGTCGCTTCAGGGCCGCCGCTGATGCCGGGCAATTGCGGCATTTCCGGCAAGTGCGAACACGCGCTGGCAAGACCAACGGCGATCGCCGCCATGGCGAGGCGGACAGAGACTCTCATACCAAGCGCCTCCTCAATTCGTCTCGGTCGCGATGCACGGGCGAAGCAAGGCGGGCCAGCCAATCGGCGTCGGTGACCGTGGCGACAAACTCTTCCGGCGGCAGAGCGCGCGAGAAATAGAAACCCTGGAAGGTGGAGCAACCCATCGCGCGCAGGGTCTCGACTTCCTCGGCCCGCTCCACGCCTTCGGCGAGCACCGCCAGTTCAAGGCCGGCCGTGAGGTCGATGAGCGCTTTGCAGATCGCGCGGCTGTCAGCGCGCTGATCGATGTGCGTCACAAACTCGCGGTCGATCTTCAGTTTCTGGAACGGCAGACGGCGCAGGTACGCAAGACTGGAATAGCCGCTCCCGAAATCGTCCAGCGCCAGCGAAAAACCTGCTTCACGCAGTTCCTGGAACAGAGCGTGCGTGCGCGTGACGTCTTCCATGGCCGCCGTTTCGGTGAGTTCGAGTTCGATGTTGGCCGGCGAGAGGCCATGCGCGGCGATGGTTCGCGTCAGCGCCGTTGGCAAGGCGCGGTCGCGCAGTTGATGGACGGAGAGGTTCACCGCCACTTTGAGGTCGGTGAGACCGCTTTCGCGCCATAAACGCAAGTTGCGGCAGGCCATGTTCAGCGTCCACAGGCCGATCTCGTGCACAAGACCGCTCTCCTCGAGCACGCTCACGACCTGCGACGGCTTGGCCCATTCATGCGAGCCCGAGCACCAGCGAAGCAGCGCTTCGGCGCCGACAACGCGACCCACCGCGAGATCGATGACAGGCTGATAATGCAGGACGAGCTCGTTGCGGCGGATCGCGTGGCGCAGATCCTGTTCGAGCGAGAAGCGTTGGCGCGCTTCCTCGGCTGACGGGCGAGCGAAGAAGGCGAGCGCGCCATCCGCCGTGCGAAGCGGGCGGGCCAGCGAAACGAAGGCGCGGTTCAGAAGATTGCCCGCTTCGTCGGCGTCGATCGGATAGAGCGCAGAACCGATCTGGATGTCCGGGGTCAGCGTGAAGCCGTCGATCTCCAGCTCCTGCATGAGCACGTAGCCGATCGCTTCGAGCTCGGCGGCTGAGCGTTTGGGATCGCCGACGGCGCCGAACCAGATGCCGAAACAGTCCCGGTCGACATGCGCGAGCGGTCTGTCGCTGCTGATGGCGTTGGCCAGCCGCTGATTGAGAGCGGAGAGCATGGCTTCGGCCGCCGCGGGGTTGAACGCCAGCAAGTGGTCATAATTGGCGATGCGGATAAGGCCGAGGAGAGCCGATGAATCGGGGCGGCCTCTCAATTCGTCGGCAATGGCCGAGAGCAAATGCTCGCGGCCGGGCAGCCCGGTCACCGGATGGGAGTCGGCGCGGCGCTGCTGAACGGCGAGCCGCGTCGCAAGCGTCTGGACGTTGCCGATGAGCCGCTGGTGATGATCGATCACGCGGCCGTCCTTGGAGCGCTCATCGCCTGCGTGCTGATCCAGCAATGCGGCGAGATCGGCCACGGGGCGCAAGCTGCTGAGCAGACAGATGTAGGCCGCCATCGCCAACGCAAGGGCGATGATGGTGAGGATTTTTGCGGAAAGGTCCGCTTGCGCGCTCACATAAACCAGGACGCAGAACGGCGCGGCGGCCGCCGCCAACGCGAACATGACGGCGCGGCCACGGATGCCGTGCGCGCTGAAGCGCGCAATCCGTTGCTCGATGCTTTCGAGGAAGCCCATGCCCACCCAGTTCGCGTTCGCCAACGCCTAGGTGTACGGCAGTTCTGCTTACTTCCCGTAAAGGTCGATGCTTAGCAAGAAGTGCAAATGGAACCTTATTGTGAATTTGGCGCGCTCGGCTACCGGGAAATCCTAACGCCAAATGAAAACGCGCGATCCTCACCAGGAAAGTAACGATCGTTGCCGAATGCGAAATCGGCCCGCTCGGCGTAATCGGTGTTGGTGAGATTGCGTACGCTGCCAAACAATTCCGCGTTTGGGTTCAAGCGCCACGCCCCGCGCAGCGAGAATATGTCGTGGCCAGGATATTCGTGCGCGCCGGAGGCTTCGGTGATGTACGCGCCGATGTGGCTCCAGCCGAGTTCGAGTTCGGTTGTCGTGGTCGGGCGCCACAGCAACTGCCAGGCGCTCGTCCACGCCGGCGCGGACTCGATGCGCGCGCCGCTTACGATGTCGTCGACCGGGCTGTCGAAATCGTAGGTATGATCGGCGTAGCCCACCCAACCCGAGAGGCTAACGCCCGTTAACAAAGGCGCCTCGACCTGCGCCTCCACGCCGCGATGATGCGTACGGGTATCGGTGATGGTGAACCCGTTGGCGTTGCGGAAGCTGCCGTGGCGCTTGTGCATGTCATAGACGACGAGGCCGAACTGAGCGTCGCCGACCGGAAGGCGGAGGCCCGCTTCTGCGGATGCGATGTCCTCCACATCCTGCTCGCCGGGCGTTTGGGTGATCTGCAAAGAGTAGAGGTCGGTGGCCTGCGGCGGGCGCGCGCCCGTTGTATAATTGGCGTACGCGACCGCGCCTCCGTCGAACCGGCGCACGACGTTGAAGCGAGCCGTAAGAACCGAGAAGTCATCCTCGCGGTCGGCGGCGCGCAAGAAACGGCCGAAGCCGCCATCGGGCGCGTGATTGTCGTATTCGTAATCGATCTGCTCGCCGCGTGCGCCGAATGTCAGCGACCAATTCTCGTCTGGGCGCCAGGTGGCTTGTGCGTATGCGGCGCGTGTAAATGCGTCCACATCGTAATCGTAATGGACACCCTGCGGAAATGTGCCCACCGTTGGGATCGACTGCGTTTCGGTCAGGCGCATCGTGCTGCGGTCGAAATCGAGGCCTGCGAGCAAACGCCAATCGGCCCAGCTCCAAGCAAACGAGGACTGTACGCCGCCGCCGGACTGCACGGTCTGCTCGAGCGCCTTCGAGGGGAAGAAGTGCAGGAGCAGGTCGGTGTCGATATGCCGCGCGAACGGCGTCAGCGTCACGTCGACGTCGCCAATGCGGCGCGAGGCTGTCAACGCGGCCCGAACGACCTGGCTATCGCGGAACGCTTCAGGGTTGAGATTGCCGCGCGCGAGCGCGCCGTTGTCGTACGCATTCGCACCAATCACGAAACCCGCGGTCTCTTGTTCGAGATTGGAAACGGACGCGCGAAGGCGCAGAGCCCAATTGGCTGCCGCGCCGTCCCACCCCAGCAGCAGCTTCTGCAGGTCTAACCCTGCGTTGTCGCGCCAGCCATCTTCTTGCGTCGCGGCGAAAGCGCCGAGCCATCCGTCGCCTTGTGCAACGATCGATGCGCGTGCACGACCGAAACTGCCGACTTCGGCTTCGAACTGTCGAGCGGCGCCCTGCGCGGCTGGGGTAATCACATTGACGACGCCGTGTACGGCGTTCGATCCGTGTACAACCGTTCCGGGGCCGCGGATGACCTCGAGGCGCTCGGCGAATTCCAGGTTAGTCTCGTAGACCTGATTGATATTGGCAAAAGGCGCGGCGCGCACGGGCACGCCGTCCTCCAGCACGAGGAAGGAACCCGCGCCCGCGCCGCCGTTCAAGACCGGCGAACGGATGGCCGGCAAGTTCTCAACGCCAGAGCCGCGGTGATAATTGACACCGGGCGTCCTGTTTAACGCCTCCGCCGGGTGTTGCGCGCCGAGGCGCTGCAATTCATCGCGTCCCAGCACCGCGACGGAACTTCCTTCATCGGCCAGCTGCTGCTCCCGGCGTTCGGCCGTGACGATCACTTCCTCTTCCGCCGCGGCGGCGTTTGGTACAACCCAACCGAGTGAGCCGCATATCAGAGCAAGTGCGGAGCGATATCGCACGCCATTCATCGGGACAATCCCGTGTGCGATGGGCCTGTAACGGTCCGCCGCGCTTCGTACATCATCTCGTACAAGAGTTTTGTTTCGAGAGGCGGAACCGAACGCGGGAATAGCCGATTACCATTGATGCGCAAATCGCGCGCTCTAGATGCCCGTGCGGGGCGCGCGGGTTTTGGTGAGGATTGCCATGTTCGCTCGGTTTGCGCCACGCGCGCTCGCCCTCTTTGCATTCGTCGTTACTATGTCGGCCTGCGCCGCCGGCGCTCCCGCGATTCCGCAAGGTTCCGTCGATCCTCTGCCGCAGACAACTGAATATCGTCTAGGGCCGGGCGATAAGCTGCGTGTTTCGGTGTTCAACCGTGAGGAGTTGACAGGCGAATTCACGGTCGGGACGCAGGGACGCATCTCCTACCCGCTGGTCGGCGAAGTCGACGTGGCCGGCCAAACGGTGCCCGAATTCACAACTCGGCTGAGCGAGCAGCTCCGCAACGGTTACGTGCGCGATCCGATCGTGAGCGTGGAGATTGCGCAATATCGCCCGTTCTACATTTTGGGCGAGGTGAACCGGCCGGGCGCCTATCCCTACTCACCCGGCATGACTGTGATGGGCGCCGTCGCGACAGCCGGCGGATTCACGTATCGCGCGAATTCTCGGCGTGTGTTCGTGCAGAGCCCGGGTGAGACCGGTGAGCAATCCCAACCACTGACAAGCTCGACGCTCATTCAACCGGGCGAAACCGTACGCATTCCAGAGCGGCTGTTTTGAGCAAGCCTCGTCACTTACTCAAGGTGAAGCCGCGCCTGATGCGCCTGCACTGCCTTACAGCCAGCACATCTCGGAACAGCACGTGGGGCGTGTCGCTTTTCCTGCCACGCGCGGCGCAGACCGCCGATCGCGCGTTCGCGTGCGCGCTTGTCATCCACCGCGCCAGCAGAAACGGGGCGCCAGCATGAACCTACCAGCAAGAATCCCGATCCAGCCCATGCCGGTCGAATACGTCCCAGCGAACGAGGGCCTCGACCTGCAGGCCATTCTTGCCGTGATGTTGCGACGCTGGCGGGTGATTGCGGCCACGGGCGCTCTCGTGTTCGCCGCAGTGTTGGTCGTCTTATTGATGCAGCCGCGTGAGTACACGGCCACGGCGTCGATCATGATCAATCCGCGCGAGAACCAAGTTGTGGGCGCGGAACAGTCGCTCGTGCAGGGACCGCCAAGTTCGGCGGTGGTCGATTCTGAAATCGAAGTGCTGCGGTCGCCGCGGATCACGCGGGCCGTCGCGCAGAATCTGCACCTCGACATCGATCCGTTCTGGGGTTCGGCCAACGCGGGTGAAGACGGGGTGCGCGTGGCTGCCCGCAAGGTGGCGGGCGCCCTCAATGTTCAACGCCGCGCGACGAGCTACGTGATCGACGTCCAGGTTACGGCGCGCGATCCCGCCGAGGCCGCACGGATCGCAAACGCCGTTGTGCAGGAATATCTGCGCGCGTCCGATGACGTGCGCATTGCCGATACCGAACGCGCCAGCAGCTGGCTTGGCTTGCGGCTCGCCGAACTGCGCACCAACGTTCAGACAAAAGAAGCCGAGGCCGAGGCGTTCCTCGCCGCTACCGGTTTGCTGACGGCCGAAGGCCGTTCG